>JAFOXT010000141.1 GCA_017425745.1 Clostridia bacterium
TCATCATAATATATCATATTTTACTTTAAAAGTCTATAATAATTTCAGGTGAAAAAAATTATTTTTATTTTTACTTTCATTTCAGCGGGTTATAGTGTATAATACCCTTTGAATTATATTACGGAAAGGCTTTAATATGAGTAAGAAAACAAAATCAACCCTTATGGCACTTCTGAGAGTTGCCGTTGCAATGACAATTTTTGTTCTTGCAGTCAGATATTATGATGAGCTTAAAAATATAGATGTAAGAGCAATTGTAGAGGGCAGCTCAAGTGTTGCCTTTGCTGTTGCCACAATCTGGGGCATTTATCTTGTGAAGGCTGTTCTTTTTATTATACCCGCTTCACTTATCTATATTTCAATAGGTATGGCATTTTCTCCCGTAACAGCGTGTCTTATCAGCCTTGTGGGAATTATCCTTGAGGTTACGGCAACTTATTTTCTCGGCCGTTTTCTCGGAGGCGACTATGTAGAAAAGCTTCTTAAAAAAAGCAAGGGCGGTCAGAAAATACTTGAAATGAAGCTTAACGATAATTTTCCTGCTTTACTCGGTATAAGAGCATTGCCTGTTTTTCCCATTGACTTTGTAAGCCTTTTCTGGGGCGCTTCAAGGTGCAAGTTTCCCCGATATTTTATT
Source organism: Clostridia bacterium (assembly GCA_017425745.1). Lineage (GTDB taxonomy): Bacteria > Bacillota > Clostridia > Oscillospirales > Acutalibacteraceae > UBA6857. Next base: position 638 of record JAFOXT010000141.1, read on the forward strand.
GCCTCGGTGGTAGGCATTATGCCGAGAGTTGTTCTTTTCACAATCCTCGGTGACGGAATTTATGACTATATTCCAATCCACCTTATTATTAAAATAGTAATCTGTGCAATTCCCGTTGCATGCGTGGTATATCTTGTTCGGCACTTTATAAAAATTAAAAAAGAAAATAATTGAAAGTGATTGATTTATTTTTGCTTTAGTGCTACACTGTGTATGTGTATTTACAAATAAAACACAAAGGAGAGTAAAAAATGAAAAAGAAAGATTACATTGTAGCTGCAATTCTGAGTGTGCTCGCTTGCGTTATGGCGTTTTTCCTTGTAACAAGGGACGTTAAGGTTGACGTTAAGGTTGAAGGTGCTCCTGCAGCAAACCAGACAGTAGAAGTACCCACAACAGCTCCCACAACAGCACCTACTCAGGCTCCCACTGAGGCTCCCTCACAGGAGAATACAGACAAGGCTCCCGAAGCTACTGAGCCTACAAAGGGTGATGAAGCTTCAACAGATCTTCCCTCAGGTAACGAAGCAATTCTTAAAAAGTACAGCGATATTATCAATGATGCAAACGAAAAGAAGGTTGGCTACAACAAGGTAGAATTCCAGGCGATTCCTCCAGAAAAAGCAAACCTCGGCGGTATCCTTGATAAAATTATGCCCGTAGCGCAGACATTCTTTGTTGACGAAGCAACCGCTAAGTCAAATCCCGAAACCTTCCAGAAGGGTGGAGATATGAAGTGGTTCCCGCTTTATCACACAACAAAGGGCTGTGTTCTTACTGACGCAAGTAAGATTGAAAAGGCTGAATGCACAAAGCTTGATGACGGCAACGTTAAAATTACAATTGAGCTTCAGGATGAAATGAATCCCGAACCCATTGCTGAGGGCGCAACAACCTGCAACAGTGTTACAGGTTCAATGTTCACTCCCATTAAGAGAGCTGACGTCGATGACGTTCTTCAGAACAACTTTGCAGTTAAGATGCTTATTAAGGATCTTAACTATGACCTTAAGTATCACGATTGTACAGCTGAGCTTATCTATAATCCCGAAACAAATCAGATTGTTTCACTTACTCAGTATATGCACATTCTTATTATCGTTAACAGCGGTAAGGTTGCAGGCTCAGACGTAACAGGTGACGCAATTCTTGATAACTCAATGTTCCTTACAGAGTTTGTATATTAATTTTAAAAATATAATTTTGCCGTCGTACGCTCAGTGCGGCGGCAATGCTTTTGGTTTCTCAGTAGGGAATATGAAAAAAATCTCCAAAACCCCTTGATTTTATCGTTGAATTGTATTATAATATCAAGGCTATAATAAGTGGGGTAACCCATAACATAAAAGTAATAAGATACTTTAATTTGGTCATGCAGTGGCGGGTCCTGTGCGACAGTACGCCATGAACCATGTCAGGCGGGGAACCGAGCAGCATTAAGTGGAAAGTCTGTGCGACACAGCCAAAGCCTGTCACTGTGTGACCAAGTCAAGGTGTCTTATTTTTTCAATACGGCACGAAAGTTTGTTGAAAAGGAGTGAATCAGATGTATCAGGTGCTTTACAGAAAATACCGACCCAGAGTTTTTTCAGACGTTGTAGGTCAGGAGCACATAACCGAAACCCTTTCAAAGGAAATTGAAACGGGTAAGCTTTCTCACGCTTATCTTTTTACAGGCTCAAGAGGTACGGGTAAAACAACCTGCGCAAAGATTCTCTCAAAGGCAGTAAACTGTCAGAATCCCGTTAACGGCAACCCTTGTAATGAATGCGAAATCTGTAAGGGACTTGACTCAGGTGCTATTCTTGATGTTGTTGAAATTGACGCAGCAAGTAACAACGGCGTTGAAAATATCCGTGATATCCGTGAGGAAATCAATTTTACTCCTGCTTCCTGTAAGTACAGAGTGTATATTATCGACGAGGTTCATATGCTTTCAATCGGTGCCTTCAATGCACTTCTGAAAACTCTTGAAGAGCCTCCCGCGCACGTTAAATTCATTCTTGCAACAACAGAGGTGCATAAGCTGCCCGTAACTATTGTTTCAAGATGTCAGCGCTTTGATTTCAGACGCGTTTCACCTGAAGCGATGAAGGATAGAATGGAATATATTGCTGAGAGAGAAGACCTTATTCTTGACGAGGATGCAGTTTCTCTTATTTCAAGAATTTCTGACGGCGGTATGCGAGATGCACTTTCACTTCTCGATCAGTGTATAGGTCACGACAGACACGTTACATCAGAAATTGTGTGCCGTGTTGCCGGTATGACAGGCAAGGACCATCTTTTCAGCCTTGCTTCAACAGTTTCAAATAAAAACAGTGCAGAGGCGCTTTCACTCATCAGTGACCTTCACGCTTCCTCCTGCGATATGGAGCGTCTTTGCTCAGATATGACCAATCATTTCAGAAATCTGATGATTGTAAAAACCGTAAAGGATTCAGGCTCGTTCCTTGTCTGCACAAAGGATGAACTGACACAGTATAAACAGCAGAGTGAAACCTTTACTCTTGAAACAATTCTGCAGTGCATTTCACTTCTTCAGGAGTGTATGGCTAACATAAAGCGTGGAGTAAACCGCAGAACTGAAATGGAAATGACCTTCATAAAGCTCTGCACACCCACACTGAACGATGACAGTGAAGCTCTTCTCAGAAGAATTTCTGAGCTTGAAATTGCAATTAAAACCGGTGCAATTAAAGCTGTGTCGGAAGCACCCGTACAGACTTCAGCACCTGAAGATAAGCCTGAGATAACAGAAGCTCAGATTGAAGAAAAAAGCTACAGAGAGCCTCAGCCGACTTATGAGCAGGCTCCCGAAGCTGCAAACGAAGAAAAAGCACCACAGATGCCTTCAGAAGAAAGCAGTGATGAAGAACAGTCTATTCCATGGGCAGAGGTTCTTTCGGAACTTCAGAAGATCAACGCACCTCTTTGGGGTGTGCTGATGGATTCTCAGGCAGTAATAAGAGGGGACTTTGTGCTTATCAAAAGCGATAATCCCACTCTCAACTCATTTATAAGACAGCCCGGTTGTGCAAGAAATGTAAAAGACAGCATTCTCAGAGTAACGGGTAAGGATTACCGACTTGGTATTCACAACAGTCAGCCTGCAGAAAAAGCGGCTGAAGCGCCTAAAAAAGACCCCCTTCAGAATCTTATTTCAAGAGCAAGGGATATGGGCGTAAATGTTGATGTAAAATAATAAAAGTAAAAATATAATCATAACATAAAGGAGATACTAAAATGAAAGCAAGAATTCCCGGTGCACCTCAGGGTGGCAGAATGAATATGATGAAGCAGATTCAGGAAATGCAGGCTCAGCTTGAAGCAAAGCAGGCAGAAATTGAAGCAACCGACTTTACTGCATCAGCAGGCGGCGGAGCAGTTGAAGTAACAGTTTCAGGCGCTCACGAAATCAAGAACATCAAGATGCAGCCCGACGTTGTTGACCCTGAAGATATCGAAATGCTCTCAGACCTTATTATGGCTGCAGCAAACGAAGCTATGAGAAAAGCTGAGGATGCTATGGAGCAGGCTATGAATGCCGCTAAGGGCGGACTTAACCTTCCCTTCTGATGGCAGGCTTCAGTGTTGTAACTCTCCAAAGGCTCATTGAGCAGTTTGAGAGATTGCCCGGAATAGGTCACAAGAGTGCTCAGCGCCTTGCTTTTCACGTGCTTAATATGAAAAAAGAGGATGCCGAAGCTTTTTCTAAGATTATTCTTGAGGCTCACGAAAAAATCAAAAAGTGCTCCTGCTGCTGTAATCTTGCAGAGGAGGAGCTTTGCCCTATCTGTAAAAGCAGTAAGCGTGACAGCAGTGTTGTCTGCGTTGTTGAAGACCCGAGAGATGTAATGGCCTTTGAGCGTACCCACGAATTTGAGGGCACATATCATGTTCTTCACGGTGTAATTTCACCTATGAACGGTATCGGTCCCGAGGACATTACAATCAAGGAGCTTCTTGCACGAATGGGTGACGGAAAAATTCAGGAAGTGATTATGGCTACCAATCCCACAGTTGAGGGTGAGGCTACAGCTATGTACATTTCAAGACTTCTTAAGCCTATGGGTGTTTCTGTAAGCCGACTTGCTTACGGTGTACCCGTTGGTGCAGACCTTGAGTATGCCGATGAGGTAACACTTACCAGAGCACTTGAAGGCAGAAGAATGATATAATGAAAAAGCGACAGCGCGTTTTGGTTACTTTTCCGCGCCAGGAAAAGTAACGCTCAGCGGCGAGCTGTGGAATTATCGGAGGTGTCACTATGGCCAAAAACGACAGATTTGAAAAAGTATACACACAGGGTGCACTTGCCACAATGGAAATCTGGGTTGACAAAGAAACAGGTGTGAACTATCTTTATCATCAGAGCGGTTACAGCGGCGGTATGACTCCGCTTCTTGACCGTGACGGAAAGCCCGTTATTTCACCAATTGTAAACAGATACGAAAAATAATGCCTTTGCCGTCCCTTTTAAGGGAAGGTGGCAACCGAAGGTTGTCGGAAGGGGTTAACAAAGACAGGAGGCTGAGCTTTATGGTATCAAACAAGGAAGAAAGACAGATAATTGCACAGAACAAAAAAGCTCAGCACGACTATTTTGTTCTTGAAACCTACGAAGCAGGAATTGAGCTTTTCGGCACAGAGGTAAAATCA
>JAFOXT010000015.1 GCA_017425745.1 Clostridia bacterium
AGTATGTTCGCTTGCGCAGTTCCCATGTTCTTCTACACACTTACAGAAAAGCGTCAGAGAGAAATGGTTGCTGAAATCGAAGCTCGTAAAGCAGCTGCAAAATAAAATCATATAAAAATTATGGGGCTGCATATAAAAGTGCAGTCCCATTATGCAATAAGGAGTTATTATTATGGAGAAAAAATGGTACAAAGAGATGTCCGTATATCAGATATGGCCGCGTTCATTCTGTGACGGTAACGGTGATGGTATCGGTGACCTTAAGGGTGTTCTTTCAAAGCTTGATTACATCAAGGATCTTGGTGTAGATGCAATCTGGTTCTCACCCCTTTATCCTTCACCAAATGCTGACTATGGCTATGATATTGCTGACTACAGAGATATTTCAAAGGACTACGGTACACTTGAAGAATTCAAAACTGTAATTGAAGAATGTCACAAGCGTGATCTTAAGGTTATTATGGACCTTGTTGTAAACCATACCTCAAACGAACACGAGTGGTTCAAGGAAAGTATGAAGGGCGAGGACAATCCATATCACGACTATTACTTCTGGAGAAAGGGCAGAGCGCCCGGTAAAGAGCCTAACAACTGGCTTTCAACCTTCCAGGGTAAGGCTTGGGAATACTGCAAGGAAATTGACAAGTATTATCTTCACGTTTTTGCAAAAGAGCAGCCTGACCTTAATATGGACAATCCTAAGGTAAGAAAAGAAGTTAAGGATATAATCCGCTTCTGGCTTGATCTCGGTGTTGATGGCTTCAGAGAAGACGTAATTACTTTCATTTCAAAGAAGCCCGGTTTACCTAACGGGTTCCCGCTTCCCACAGCTTGCGGAATTGAGCATTACTCAGACGGTCCTCACCTTAAGGAATACCTTCGTGAGTTCAAAGAGGTTTACGATGAATACGACTGCTTTACAGTTGGTGAAGCACCGATGATGACACCCAAAAAGGCTCTCAAGTACATTGAGGAGGGTGATGATCAGCTTCTTAATATGATGTTCCACTTTGAGCATATGAACTGTGATAATATCATCACCAACTGGATTGTAACTCCCTTCAGACGTGGCAGACTCAAGAAGGTTTACAATAACTGGCAGACAAAGCTTTACAAAAAGGCGTGGAACGCAAACTACCTTGAAAACCATGACCAGCCAAGAATTATTTCTCGCTACGGCAGTGAAGAATACCGTACAGAAAGCGGTAAAATGCTTGCTACAATGTATATTTGTCAGAGCGGTACACCCTTTATCTATCAGGGTCAGGAAATCGGTATGACTAACCCGAAAATCACTGAAATTGACCGTTATAAGGATATTTCATCCATTAATACATATGCTCTTTTCAGAAAGCTCGGCTTCAGTGACAAGCTTACAATGAAGTTCTGTATGTATGCTTCAAGAGATAATGCAAGAACTCCCGTACAGTGGAGTGCTGAAAAGAATGCAGGCTTCACAACTGCTGATGAGCCTTGGTTTGAAATTAATCCTAATTACACTGAGATTAATGCTGAAGCAGAAATGGCTAATCCTGATTCAATTCTCAACTATTACAAAAAGGTTCTTAAATTCCGTAAGGAAAACGACATCGTTAAGTACGGCGACTTTGAGCTTCTTGATACAGATACAAAGATTTTCGCTTATATCAGACATTATGAAAAGCAGAAGATGCTTGTAATCTGTTCTCTTACCGATGAAGAAAAGCCTGTAAGAATCAACACTGCTGATTTTAAAATGGATGAAGCAGAGCTTATGCTTTGTAACTATGAGAACAATCCTGTAATCCATAACGGCTTTATGTCAAGACCTTACGAAACAAGAGTATATCTTGCAGATATGTAAAAAAATCCCTCGTTATCATTACGGTAACGAGGGTGATTTTTTGTCTGTTAACAGCTTAATAGCCGATATACTGGGCAACAAGCATAAGGCCGATTGCTGCAATAAATTCAGCCGCGAAAAGCTTCCAGGTGATTTTTATGTATTTAACGTATGAAATACCGAGCATACCGAGAGCAATCATCAGAAGACCGTTCGTGGGGAAAAGAACGTTACAGAAGCCGTCACTGATGCAGAATGAAAGAATAAGGTTCTGCTCGCCGATGCCAACCATATTTACAAGCGGAAGAAGAATTGGCATAAGAAGAAAGGCTTTAGCAGTACCGCTGCCGATGAAAAATTCAAACACGCAGATAACGAAGAAGATGATGATAATTGAAGCGTACGGATTCTGATCCTTAAGAAGATCGTAAACGTAGTAGAGCATTGTATCGATTATCATACCGCGTTTGAGAATGTATGTTACGCAGATTATAAGAATAATCATCGGTGCAACGGGAAGAACAGTCTTAATTCCGTCAAAAAAGCTGTCTTTAAGGTCTTTCTTTGTCATGCCTGAAAGAATACCTGCTCTGATACCGCCGACTGTAAAGAGTATTGTCATTGAAACTAAAGGCAGATAGCCGATGATATCAGAAATAGTTGCATTGTCGATAAAAATATTAGCTACAAGACATGCAACAGTGATTACAAGAACGGTAAGAAGTGCTTTACCGAATGCACCTGCACCGTTTGAAAGAGCTTTATTTGTAAGCAGTGTTGCAGATTCCTTTTCAACTGCATAACGTTCTCTGAGTTCAAAATCTGATTCATAACAAAGTGATTTTTTCGGATTCTTTTCTACACGTTTAGCGTATGTAACAAAGAAGGTTGCAAGAATTGAATAGATAACTGCAAAAACTATAAGTCTGTATCCAACGCCTGAGAACATAGGAAGGTTTGTCATTGACTGAACAACGCCTACGTTAAACGGGTTGAATGTTGCTGCAGAGTAGCCGAAGGCAACTGCGAGAAGGCTCATACCAAGACCTACAAAGGAGTCCCAACCGAAGGAAAGAGCAATTGCAATTGCAAAGGGTACAAGAGTGATAGACTCTTCGAGCACACCGGCGAAGGAGCTCAAAAGCATACATGCAAGAATGAGTGCTGCAAGAAGAAAATACTTTTTCTTCTCAAATTTATTTACAAGCACGCACATCATATACTTCATTACGCCACTTTTTGAAAGAATAAGGAAGGTGCCGCCGATGAAGGTAATAACAAGAATAATAATAACACCGGTCATAGCAGATGATGTGTCGAATACAAATGCTTCAATAGGGGAGATAAAAACTCTCCAGAAGCTGTAGCCTACCTCACTTTTTGCAATTTCGTGATAAGTGCCGTTGATTATTGCGCCGGTTTCATCAAGGTCGTATGCACCGGAGGGAATAATCTGAGTAAGAATACCGCCAAAAATCATAATACCGATAAGTATTGCCGTAACACCGATTACGGTTTTTTTGCTTATCTTAATGCCTATACTGTTTTCGTTATCCATTTTTACACCTCATATAATTATTTCTACTTCAATCGGTTCTCTCTTAACATAAAATGTCAGCTTCTGAAAACCGCATTTTTTTGCAAGCTTAATACCATCGGTTATTCCTTTGCCTACATCCTGTGCTGTATGTGCATCGGAGCCAACGGTTATTTTTGTTCCGCCTAATTCTCTGTAGCGTTTTATCAGAGTTTCATCGGGCATTGTTTTTCCTATCGGCTGGCGAAGCCCGGAAGTATTGATTTCAATTGCTTTCCCGTTTCTTATTACTTCCTTAAGGAGGTTGTCTACATCATTCTGAATAAGACTGTAGTCAAAATTCATATGATATTTTCCTTCTATTCTTCGCATAGGTGCTGTGATATGAGAAAGACAGTCGCAACCCTTCCAGCTTGCAATTTCAGAAAGCTCACTGAAATATTCACTCATAAATTTATATACGTCAATTTTATCGTACTCAATTTCTTTTATATCCATACCGCCAAAGCCCTTAGGTGTGTGTATGCTGCCAAGAATAAAATCATAAGATTTTTCCGAAACAATTTTATCGGCAAGCTCGGGAACGCTTAACGGCTGTCCGATTTCCAGACCTAAAAGCACAAGAAGTTGACCACGAAAAGCAGCCCTTGCTTTGCTGCATTCAAAATATGAGTGAAAAACCATACTATTATACTTATCTTTGTAGTATGTGTCAACCTCACAATGGTCAGTAAATGCAATTGCGCCCAAATTATTTTTTACTGCATTTTCACAAACATACATAGGGGAATGCACTCCGTCAGGAGAGTTGTCTGTATGAACATGCATATCAATTAAACGTTGGGTCTTCATTTCTCACTTCTCCTATAATAAAATCTAATCAATTATACACTAATATGAAAAAATATGCAAGATATAATTAAAAATTTGAATAAATTATGCAAAAGTATCTCGGTTGACAAATAAAATCATAAATAGTATAATCAATTAAACAAATTTAATCAGAGGAATTAATTGAAATGAATTGTTTTTTTTCTGACGAAGTAGCGAATATACTTGATTTTCTTAAAAATAAAAACCTTGATTCGGCTGAGGTAATCACTGTCGGTGATTGCTTCGGTCTTGAAAAGTATATAAACGAAATTGAAAGCAGACGTAAAAAGACTGCATCAAAAACAAAGGTGATTGTATGTGCGCTTGATTTTCATAAAGCAAGCACCTTTGATGCAAAAGCGTTTTTTGAATCTAATAAAAACTACAGTCAGTATATATTCGTTTCAACATTCGGCTTTGAAAAAGCCTTTCCGGGCAGTATTACTGCAATTTCAGAGAGAGAAGCTGACGCTCTTGCTGAATATGACAGTTCATTCAGTTCCTTGAATTCTTTGGTAGCTTTTCAGAATTCTCTGAAGCCTTATGCTGATAAGCTCGATATCAGGGTGCTGAGATATACTGAGATTTTCGGCACTGAAATCAACTGTGTTGGTGAAGTGAATTCGCTTATATCAGATTTCAGAAGCAGTAACAGTATCAGCATTGCAGAAAGTGACTTTTCAAGCTATATTTCTGTTTCATATGTTTCTGCGGTGCTTCACGATATCTACAGCATAATATCAAACGGCGCACGAGGTAATATTTATAACGGCAGTAATATGCAGTTAACTGTTGCTGATATAAAAAACAGTATTTATAAATCCTTTGTTTCAAAAAATCCTGAATTGATTTTTAACAGTGATGAAAAAAGCTGTAGGGGATACAGAGCACTTTCCTGTCATAAAATCAGATCGATCAGCGGTGACAACTCATTTTCTGTTGATGAAGCCTTACTGAAAACAATTCTTGACAGCGAAGAAATGTATATTGAAAACTATGTTAAAAGCAGTTATGACGGCAAGGTTGAGATAATCAGACAGAAGGAGAAGGAAATCCTTTGTGAGGTTGACAGAATCTGCAAAAAGCATAGCATTGATTACTATCTTGTCGGCGGATCTCTTCTGGGCGCTGTGCGCAATCAGGGCTTTATTCCTTGGGATGACGATGTAGATATATGTATGCTGAGAGAAGACTTTGAAAAATTCCGCAGTATATGTCCTAAGGAACTTGATGATGCTTACGCATATCAGTCTTACAGAGACGAAAAATCAACACATTATATTTATGATAAAATCCGACTGAAGGGAACATATTTCAGCTCAGAGCATTCAAACAAGTATGATGATATGGAAAACGGTGTGTTTCTTGACGTGTTTGTGTTTGATAAAACTGCAAATTCCAAGCTTCTTCAAAAATTGCATGTTTACCTTATCGTTATGCTCAGAAGGCTCATCCATATAAGATGGACTAAAGAGCCTGTAAGCGGTAAGTTTGCTGCGGTTTCAGCTTTGATTCTTCCTCTTGTCTGTCTTTTGCCTTTTGGTTTTTACCATGGACTTTTG
>JAFOXT010000142.1 GCA_017425745.1 Clostridia bacterium
AGAATATGATGAAATTTATTTTGACTCCGAATACTATTAAGAATATTGAAAACTATGAATATGAGTATATGACTAATTGCACTAGAATAATTGAAAAATATATAAATCGATATCTGTGTCTAGGCTATGAAATAAATTATGATATATTTTGGCGTAAACGAAATAGTGGTTTAACCTATCCTGTAAGACCTTGCTATGATGAGAATTATGAATGTTGGTTTGGATATGAAGTTATTAAAAATGGTGAGCTGGTTTGCATTGATAAAATCGAAGGTGATACCATTGGAGAATGCTATGGGTTTCTATTTATAAGGAAAAAAAGGACATCATTATTTAAAAAATCTGAACTAGAAGTAACGTACATAAATGATCTTTGTGATTTAGAGAAGTCGTTAGATGACAATTTACGCACAATCAGTATGATCAAAAACACAGGGGACGGGTCTCTGAGTCGATTTAAAAGTTAACGGCACAAAAAACATTACAATTAAAAAGTTAATCACAGAGTTCATAACGAACCCTGTGATTTTTCTATATTCGGTTATATTATTCCATCGGCAAATCCACAGTAAAGATACTGCCTTTTCCGATTTCACTTTGAAGCGTAACATCACCGCCGTGCATAAGTGCAATCTGCTTTACCATTGCAAGACCGAGACCTGAACAGCCCTCTTCTCTGCAGCGTGCCTTATCCACACGGTAGAAACGGTTCCATATTTTATCCTGATGCTCCTTACTTATACCGATTCCGTCATCGGCAACCGAAAGGAGTGCTCTTCCGTTTTCTTTTTTAAGACTCACCTTGATTGTGCCGTTTTCCTTGCCGTATTGGTAGGCATTGGAAACAAGATTTGTCACAAGCCGTGTCATAAGCATAATGTCAAGGGGAAGAATTACGTTTTCGTCAATATCACGTGTAAGGGTAATGCTCTTCTGAGCGAGTGCTTCAGCATCGTCACATACAGCGCTTACAAGAAGACTGAGGTCTTCCTTTTCAAAATTCTGCTCTGCATTGTTCTGCTCCATTTTTGTGATTTCAAGAAGCTGAGAAATAAGCTGCTTCATGCTCTGCGCCTGCTTTTCAATTGTTTCAAAGCTCTCTCTGTCCTCGCTGTCAAGATCATCGCGTGAAAGCTGATATTCACACTCTGCAAGAATAACCGCCGTAGGTGTGCGAAGCTCGTGAGATACGTCGCCTGAAAACTGCCTTTCTGTCTGGAAGGAAAGCTCAAGTCTTCGGAACATCTCATTGAAGTTGTCCGCAAGTCCTGTGATAAGCGGGTCGCCGTCGTCAATTTTAATGCGCTTTGTAAGGTCCTTTCCGTCGTGGGTTTCTTCAACTGCTTCGCTTAAAAGCTTCACCGGCTGAAGGGCTCTTTTTGTAATAACTCTGCCCACAAGTACGGAAAGCACAAGTATAACGGGCAGAAGAATGAGAGCGAGTCTTATAAGCACTGCCCAGATTCCGTCAATACCGCTTTCTGCCGTTACACCGCGCACCCATATATCGTCGTAAGCCTTTTCTGTTGAGAAAAACTCAACCTCATAAATGGGGTCGTCGTTATATTCGTAGTTTTTTACGTTGATAATTTCAATTGACTCCTCATCAAGACCGCTTAAGCCTGCAGCAATTTCAAAGGCCTCACGGCAGGAGATTTCGCAATCGTCGCCGTAAAAATCAAGGTCACCCTCAAAGGGGGTGTAGTAATCTGCACCCTCAACCTCACTGCTTACAATTTCGCCCGACTCACCGTCGATTTTGTAATCGTATTTGGTGAACTGCACCCTGGTGTCGTAAACATAAAAGCCGTTGTATTTTTCAAATTGCTTTTCGGCAAGAGGAATATCTGAAGGAAAGCCCTCAGGATATTCACCGCCAAGGATTTTGCCGTCTTCTGAAAAAACAATTGCGTACACATTGTCGTTCTGATAAGCGAAGTCTGATTCAACATCAAGAAAACCGTTTTCGACTTCAATTTCGTCAATGTTTCTTTCAACGCTTCTTACAAGCTCCTGTTGCACCTGGGTGTTCTGTGCCATTTTCGCTGTAGTAATAAGCGAGAAAATAAGTCCTACGCAAAGCACAAGCATCAGAAGGGTGTACCAGAGATTCAGCTTTGAGCTTATTGATCTGCCGTATTTAAGCTTCATGAAGACACATCCTCTCTGAGTACGTATCCGACACCGCGTACAGTATGTATAAGCTTGACGTCATAATCGTCGTCAATTTTTTTGCGCAGATAACGGATATAAACGTCAATAACGTTTGTGCCGCCCTCATAGTCATAATTCCATACACTGCTTTCAATTTTTTCTCTTGACATAACAGTGCCTGCGTTTCTGATAAGGGCCTCAAGTATGGAATACTCCTTCGCTGAAAGGTTGATTCGCTTTCCGCCTCTTTTTACTTCACGGCTCTTAATGTCAACCGTAAGGTCGCCTACAGAAAACAGATTGGTGCTGTTGCCTGTGGAATCACGGGTAATCATTCTCACCCTTGCTGCAAGCTCCTCAAAGGAAAAGGGTTTTATAAGGTAATCGTTTGCGCCAAGGTCGAGACCGTGTACTCTGTCGCTGATTTCGGTTTTGGCTGTAAGAAAAATAACGGGAGTGTGGTTGTTCTGCTGACGCATTTCAGCAAGCACGGTGAAGCCGTCCTTTTTCGGCATCATAACGTCAAGCACAATTGCGTCATAGGTTGCCCCGGAAAGATAATCAAAAACACTTTCACCGTCAAAACAGCTGTCCACACTGTAGCCCAGCTTTGTAAACTGTTTTACAAGTATTCTGTTAAGGGCTTTTTCGTCTTCTGCTACAAGGATTCTCATATCAATTTCTCCTTTTGCCGTTTTATTCCGACTGTATTATACCACAGCTTTTATTAAAAAGCCATTAGAAAAGAAAAATCTGCCCGCCGACATCTGAATCGGTGAGCAGACTATACCATTTAAAAGAAATAACTTGCTATCATGCTGAGCATCTGCTCTGCAAAATAAGCCGCAAGAGGCATAAGGGGAGAGACACCTCCGTATTTGAGAATGAATGAAAGCTTCTGTCTTCTGTCGGGAAGAGCCTCGATTGCTTTAATCTGTCTTACGGTGTAGCTCTTGTAAAGGGGATTTGCAATAAAGCCTGCAACAAGCTTTATAATAAGCTCTGCACCCATAAAAATTGCCATAGGCAGAAAAAGCTCGTTCATCTGTGCGGTAATCTCAAGAGCGGCAGCTTCGGTTAATGCGGCAGTGTCCAATCCTGCAAGGTAATCGTAAAACTCTAAAAATGAGTTTGCCGAAGGTGTCATAAGAACTCCGAGACAAAGCTGAAGAGTCATAAAGATAATGCCGGGCTTGAACTGCTTTCTGTAGAAAAACCAGTAAGGGCTGAGGAAAAATGCCGCCCAGTTAAAGGAAAGCTTTTTGCCTGAAGCAAGTCTTATGAATTTATCAATATACTTGTGTGATTCCCTTGCAATAAAAGCACCCATTGTGTTTGCCGGAATTCCGTCGATTGTCATATCGTCGGGGTAGGGACCCTTGAAAAGCTGTTCACTGCCTTGCTCGGAAGAAAAGCCTGATGCGTTTTCAATTGTGCTTGAAAGAAAGTTTTCCATCTGCTCTTCTCTGTTGTGAGGAAGAGAGGGCTTTTCATCCTTTCTTTCGCCTGAGCCTACAGTAAATGGTGGCGGATATGAGGGCGGAGTCATTTTCGGCTCTGCGTCAGGGTTTACCAAGGTCGGGTCCATATCATCCTCGCTGTCAAGCTCCTGAGCCTTTTCTGCAAGGTTGATTCCGAAAATTGTAAACTTCATTCCGCACCTCTGACAACTTGTACTGCCGTGAGGGTTGGGGTACTGACAGTTGGGACAAATGAGGTCAGGTGCAGTTTCCTTCTTTTCTTCTGCAACCTGAACAGGCTTTTCTGAAAGCTGCTTTTCGCCCTGCCACTGAAAGCCCTCTGCGTGAAGGTGAGCGTTTACACAGCCGCCTTTTTCTTTATAGCATTCACGGTGCTGCGGTGTGGCACATTCGGGGCAGACAACAATATCGTCGTCGTTTTGGAAGACCTTGCCGCAGCCGTCACATTTATAATCTGAGTAGCGCATTTATATCTCCTTAAAATTATAGTAAAAAATCATACTGGTTTATTGTATATGTTTTTTCTTCTAAATGCAATTGTTTAAGACAAATTTTTGATTAAAAACTATACTATATATAATATAACCCCCGAAAATAAACTGAACATTAAAAGATTTTACCTTTTTGAGGGGCAAAAGAGGAAAATATTTTCTTTAAGGTGTTGCTCTTTAAAAATAAATATGTATAATATAAAAGGATAATTTTGCAATTGCCCCTCTGTTAAAGGATGAGGATTATTTATCAGCCGTCTCCTTCAGGAGAAGGTGGCAACCGTAGGTTGTCGGAAGGGGCAACAAATAATTGAAAGGAACAGTAATTATGATTCAGTTTGAAGAATTAAGATTAAGACTTCTTGAAAGCGAAAAGCCTATGAATGAGCTTGCAGGTGCACTCGGTCTTGACGCAATGGCTAAGGAAGTGGCAGAGCTTGAAGAAAAAACTGCTGCTGAGGATTTCTGGAATGACCTTGCAAATTCACAGAAGGTGCTTCAGAGAGTAGCATCACTCAAGAATAAAATAAAGGCTTACGAAGACCTTAAAACTGCTTATGAAGATGCTCTTGTTATGATTGAGCTTTCAGACGAAGAGGGCGACCTTGACCTTCTTCCCGAATGTGAAGCAAGTGTTGCAGCAGTTGAGGCTGACCTTGAAAAGCAGACTCTTGCAACTCTTCTTTCAGGTGAATACGATAATAACAACGCAATTCTTACCTTCCACGCAGGTGCCGGCGGTACAGAGGCTCAGGACTGGTGTCAGATGCTTTTCAGAATGTACGGTCAGTGGGCAACAAAGAAGGGCTTCAAGTTCACAACGGTTGACTTCCTTGACGGTGACGAAGCGGGTCTTAAGAGTGCGGTTGTAGTAATCGAGGGCGAAAACGCTTACGGTTATCTTAAGAGTGAAATGGGCGTACACAGACTCGTTCGTGTTTCACCCTTCGACTCATCAGGAAGAAGACACACATCATTCGCTTCACTTGAAGTTATGCCTGAAATCGACGACAGTGTTGAAGTTGAAATCAGACCCGAAGATATCAAGATGGAAGTTTACCGTGCATCAGGTGCAGGCGGACAGAAGGTTAACAAGACCTCATCAGCAGTTCGTCTTATCCACGAGCCCACAGGTATCGTAGTATCCTGTCAGGTTGAGCGTAGCCAGCATCAGAACAGAGAAGTTTGTATGCGTATGCTCAAGTCAAAGCTTATCGAAATCAAGGAAAGAGAACATCTTGACAAGATTGAAGATATCAAGGGCGAGCAGAAGGAAATCGGCTGGGGTAGCCAGATCCGTTCTTATGTATTTATGCCCTATACCCTTGCAAAGGACCACAGAACAGGCTTTGAAATGGGTAACATCAACGCTGTTATGGATGGTGAAATCGACGGCTTCATTAATGCATACCTTAAGAAGCAGTCACTTGACGCTCTTGGCGCTGAGTAATAGAACAAGTAAAGTTCTTTGGTTACTTTCTTTCAAGAACGTAACGCCCGCCCGGCGAGGGCAATATCATAAAGTTAATATTTTTGGGGACGCGAATTCACTTTCGCGTCTCTTTTAT
>JAFOXT010000143.1 GCA_017425745.1 Clostridia bacterium
CTAAGAAAACACATAAAATTCTGCCGAGAGTTGCAGGCCTTGCAGCTATGCTCCTTGTAACTCTTACCTGTATGTACGTTTATAAAATTATTCCCGTAAATCTTCAGCCCGTTAACCCAATCGGACAGACCGAGCTTCCCAATCCCGACTACCCTGTAATAGAAAACACTATTGAGGTTCACACTCTCAAAAAAGCTGAAAGCAACGCTCAGCTTAAAAAGCATATGGAAACCCTTTTCAGTAAGGAATACCACTTCAATCTCTTCGGTGATAAGGTTTCTTCAGACATAGCTTATGACTATGTAATAAACAGTGCCATAGCTCCTGAAAGTGCAGTAGGCACAACTCAGGCTGCCACTCAGACAGTTACCAATGAAGAATCTGTTGAGCTGAAGGGCGAAACCACAGGTACAAATTCTTCAGCCGGTAAATTCGATTCAGCTGAACACGGTGAAACCAACATTCAGGTTGAGGGTATTGACGAAGCCGACATAATCAAAAACGACGGCAGATATCTTTATATTGTATCCTCAGGTGTGTATTCAGACACAAGGCTGAAAATCGTTGACACCGAAACAATGACACTTCTTTATGATGAATATGTTCTCACTGAAGACGGAAAAACCACTCTCGGAATTTACGATATCTATGTAAACGGCGACACCCTCGTTGCAGTATGCAACTTTACCGAAAACGACACCGACGATGGTAAGGGCAAGTATGTATTATATGACGGTGCAATTACTTTCGGCTACAACCCCTGGCAGAGTAAAACAGTTTCTGTTGTATATGATATCTCCGACAGAAGCAACCCCAAAGAAGTGAGAAGGGTCAAGCAGGACGGCAGAATGCTCAGCACAAGAATGAACGGCTCAATTCTTTATACTGTCACTGCTTATACGGTTTATAATCAGAACCTTGACGAAAGCTATATGCCCAAGGTAAACGAAGCATTTATCGGCTGCGACTGTGTATATATCTACGACGAAAACGCAACCTCCTATACTGTGCTCACTGCATACGATACCAAGGACAAAAACGGTGAAGTAGGTAAGGTTTCCGTTCTCGGCTCAGGAGCTGAGGTTTACTGCACTAATGATACCCTTTATGTTGGTATGTATGACCACAAATATGACGAACAAAAAACAAACATCTTCGCTTTCTCTCTTGACGGAACAAATGTTGCTTACAAGGCAAGCGGAGCAGTAAAGGGTCAATTCCTTAATCAGTTCTCCTTTGACGAATACAAGGGCTGTCTGAGAGTTGCAACAACCTGTTACGACTACAAAACCGATAAGGACATCAGCAGTCTTTATGTTCTCAACAAAGACCTTCAGCTTATAGGCAAGCTCGAGGATATTGCAGACGACGAACAGGTTAAATCTGTACGCTTTATGGGTGATACGGGATATATCGTAACCTTCCGTAACACTGACCCCCTTTTCACTCTTGACCTTGCTGACCCCACAGCTCCGAAAATTTTAGGTGAACTGAAGCTTCCAGGTTATTCTGCTTATCTGCACCCCATAGGTGACGGCTATATGGTTGGTATCGGCTATGACGGTAACGAACAGAATGCGAATTTCGACACTGTAAAGGTTTCTGTTTTTGATGTAACTGACCCGAGAAGCCCCAAGGAAAGCGATACCTTTGTAATAAAGAACGCTGAAACCGATGTTAACAATAACCCGAAGGCTTTTATTTCGAGCGAATCAATGGGCTTTATCGGTATTCCTGTAAGACATTATGACAGCAATCCCGATGTTGAAATGGTGCTCAGCTATAAAATAATCAGAATCGAAAAGGGAAAGATTGTCTCTCACGAGGGCTTCACTCATCCCGATTTAACCCACGTTAAGTACGGCTACAG
Organism: Clostridia bacterium; assembly: GCA_017425745.1. Classification (GTDB taxonomy): domain Bacteria; phylum Bacillota; class Clostridia; order Oscillospirales; family Acutalibacteraceae; genus UBA6857. Next base: position 1,871 of record JAFOXT010000143.1, read on the forward strand.
ACTTTTCAGAGGCACATATATCGGCGAAAAGCTCTACACTGTAAGCCTTGAAACCGTTGCAGAGCACAGTATGAGTTCAGGTGAGCTTCTCAGAACAGTTGATATTCTTGGCGATTACGATGTGAACACAGATATTGTTACACAAACCGCTCCCGTAAACTATAATTCAGGCTCTGTTGTCGCCACAACAAAAGCACCGGCTACAACAGTAGCTACAACACAGAGCTCATCAGCAGCAACTGAGCCATACACGGTGCCTGAAACTGAAATTATTGTTGAGGCTGAAACAGTGAAAAAAAGCATTATATTCTGATAAAAAAATACCACTTGACATAAAAAGTCAGGTGGTATATAATGTAAATACAAAAGGTGTTACCGACAAGACGGTTACGCCAGTGTTTTAGTTAAGAAACTAACCGCAGCTTTTGGCGAAGGGCGGTTAGTTTTTTGTTATACTTATGTAAGCAGTTGCTGCGACAATAATTAAAAAAGTCATAACAAGGTACTCCATGAGCATCACCCTCCTTTAATTTTGGAGGGACTTGCCCTCCGTTAAGAGGACGTAACCGCCTTTGTGTCTTTGGCAACACCTAAGGGTAGCCGAAGCTACCCTTGAATTTTATCATATATTACTGAGTGTGTCAACTTCCGTCAATGGGGAGTTTTTTCATTTCTAAGCCTTTGCATTTCCGTTTTTTGATAATCATACATTAATTCTTAAAAGCCCAAAAATACCCACCTGCTTGTTTTTGAATACCATTAAGAACACTACGTATACTTTTTCTGTTGATTCCGGTTATTTTCTCCGCTTTTCCTATAGACTCAAACTCTTCAAGAATCTCCCCGTCAAATGATACTTGATATATAGGTTTACTCTTGTTTGTTGTTTCCGCTTTTTTTAAAGGCTCAATATTCTCTACAGTTTCATTTGCAAGAAATCTCCTCCATTGACTCCCTCCAGCTGTTTTACTATAACCATTAACCGCTTTACTTATAGATGTAGGAGTAATTCCACAATCTGTAGCGGCTTCCTCATAACTAGAATATCTGTTTATTAATTCACCACTCAACGAAAATTGACAAATCTGAATAGCTGTTTTTTCCTCTGGAATACTTTCCTCTGTTTCTACTGGCAAATCGAATGGATTAGGTTCAGGAATATCCGTAATGCCACAATCCTGCAAAAGTTTAATAAAATTGATAGGAGTTATGGTTAACGTGTATGGCCATTCAATTAATATAACATCATTTTCCTTACATATTTTTCTTTTTTGTTCATCTAAAAACTGTCGATTTTCAAATCCGAATTCTCCACCAAAAAAATCGTTCATTTTATAATGTTGTGTTCCTTGATATTCGACACCTAAAGATAAACTAGGTATAAAAATATCCAAATGCTGTAATCCGAGCCATGAGGCATGATAGTGAATAATTGCATCGGGAAAATATGAATAAATAAGTCGATATAACAAAAATTCAGATTTCCATTTTACTGACAATGTGTTGCTTTCCAATTTTTTCACATATTGTCCATTTATATTATCATTTACAATATCTTCAACAGATATCGGAAGATATTCACAACGAAGAGATTCTGCATGAAAATAGACCCAACGTTTTTGGTTTCTTTCAATAGTTGAATATGAACCATAGTTATTTACAAGCAAGCGTACAATTTCGCCATTTGAAATTCCCCCAAATTTATGTCTAATATAATCAATTATGTTTTGTGCTGAAATTTCATCAATACTATGTTGTGGAAATAAATAAGGATTATTTTTACTATCTCTGCATAATACTTCTACTACATCATGAATTGGACACCCAAAAATGACAGGATAAACTACCTTGGACTTACTAATAACACCATAAACAAAATTAATAATATCCTTTTTGACTTTTCTTGAAAAACAAAGCTGATAATTTATGCTAGGATCTTCTATGAATAGATTTTTCATCCTTACAGCCGCCCCATATTTCTCAACACATTTCATTATTTCGCTAAATGCAAATGTTTCGTTTTGAGAAATATAGAAATAGTAATTATCTCTATCAGATATACGAAACTTTACATTATCTGCATATGGCA
>JAFOXT010000144.1 GCA_017425745.1 Clostridia bacterium
ACCCGTATCAACATCAGTTACAACCGTAACAACATAAATCAAGCTGTTATCATATTTCTTATAGTATCCGGCGAACAACCTTTTATTTTTTCCTTTTACCATTTCAATCTCCTTTATCATATTGGTTTCCACATCTACAATCATATCTTACCATATCCATTGTACCATTTACAGTACCGCTAATGCCCAATTTAAACCGAAGATGTTTAGTTATGACGCAAATGACGCAAGTGACGAAAGTTTTGGCACCCATAAAAGATGCGTCATTTGCGTCACTTGCGTCACTGTTTCTGAAAAAATTCTTGACTTTCTCTTCTTTGATTTATGCAGTTAAAATTTTTACATATGGGCAAGGAAAGAAAAAATGAGAGCAAGGATTAGTTTCCCTGCTCTCACTCTAACTCTTCTTGTTCGGCTTACAGTGGCGAACAAACGGAAAATTTCACTCTTGATTATATATCACTTGATTTGTCATAAACCGATTCTGCCATCAGCTTCAACCCTAACCTGAAGCCATCTATGAAAGCTTATTTCTCCAAGATGTTATTCATATCTGTCATACACTCTTTTAGTTTTTCAAACACTTCTTTTTGTTGTGGTGATAGTAGTTCTGAAAGATTTTCCTCGTTCTTCACTGCTAAATCCAAGAGGTGTAAATACTCGCTCCCACGAGTTAAACTCTTTTCACACGGACATATGTTGCCATAGAATAAATCTTCAATCATTCTCATATGTTGCACTCCTTTCTCGCAACACAAACATATATCACAAAAGTTTTTATAAGTCCAGAAAAAATAATGACGATCAATCGCTATTTTTTTATGCGACTAACCGTCATTACAAATTATTTTAAATTTTATTATAAAATTTATTTAGAAAGCATTACCTTATCGCTTGTGAACTGACTACCGCTTGATGCTTCGAAAAGCTGAAGAAGCTGTTCAATTGTCAGGTTTTTCTTTTCCTCACCTTTAACATCAACCACAATCTGACCCTCGTGCATCATAATAAGTCGATTACCTACTCTGATTGCATCTGCCATATTGTGAGTAATCATAATTGTTGTAAGATTATTCTTTTCAACAATTGATTCCGTAATGTCTAAAACCTTTTTTGCGGTTTTAGGGTCAAGAGCTGCAGTATGCTCATCGAGAAGAAGTACCTTAGGTTGTTTAAGTGTAGCCATAAGAAGCGTGAGAGCCTGACGCTGACCACCGGAAAGAAGTCCTACCTTTGCAGTAAGTCTTTTTTCAAGACCTAAATCGAGAATTTTAAGAAGCTCAACATATTCTTTTCTTTCTTTCGCGGTTATGCCGGCACGAAGAGTTCTTCTTTTACCTCTTCGTGCCGCAAGAGCGAGGTTTTCTTCAATTTGCATATCCGCAGCAGTACCTGTCATCGGGTCCTGGAAAACCCTTCCCAGGTATTTTGCACGCTTGTATTCGGGAAGCCTTGTGACATCAACACCATCTATAACAATGCTACCACAATCCACAGGATAAACACCTGCAACCATATTAAGCATTGTTGATTTACCGGCTCCGTTACCACCTATAACGGTTACAAAATCACCTTCGTCAAGATGAAGATTTATATTATTAAGAGCCTTTTTTTCATTTATTGTTCCGGGGTTAAAGGTCTTTTCAACATTTTTAATATCAAGCATTTACCTTACCCCCTTTTGTTTTTACCATATGCTTAGCCTTGTGCTGGTTTTTCCAATAAGGAATGGCAAGGAATATTGCAACGATAACTGCAGAAAGAAGCTTTAAAAGGTTAGCATCAAGGCCCATTGTGATAACTGCCTGAACAACAATGTAATAAATAACAGAACCTAAAGCAACACTCAGAAGTCTTAATGCAAAGTTTTTGAAAATCTTACCGAAAATTGCCTCCCCGATAATAACCGCAGCAAGACCTATAACAATAGCACCTTGTCCCATTTTTACATCTGCAAAGCCCTGATACTGTGCAAGGAAAGCACCTGAAAAAGCACCAAGACCGTTTGAAAGCATAATGCCGAGAACTTTATTAAAGCTTGTGTTGATACCTTGTGCACGGCTCATATTGATGTTTGCGCCTGTTGCACGAAGAGCGCACCCTGTTTCTGTACCAAAGAACCAATAAAGAACTGCAATAAGAGCAATAATTACAATGCCAACTGTTATGAGCGGATTGTGGAAAGCAAGTTCCTTAACCCAACGAAGTGAAATCAACAAATCTGTCTGATTAACATTTACAGATTGATTTGCCTTTCCCATAATTTTAAGGTTTATTGAATAAAGAGAAAGCTGAGTGAGAATACCTGCAAGAATTGGCGGAATTCCCATAAGGGTATGCAAAAGACCTGTAACTGCACCTGCGATCAGACCCGCAACAAACGCCAAAAGCATAGCTAACCACAAATTGCAACCGTTAAGAATAAGCATAACCGCAACTGCACCACCTGTTGCAAAAGAACCATCGACAGTAAGGTCGGCTACATCAAGAATTCGGTATGTAATGTAAACACCGATTGCCATAATGCCCCAGATAAGCCCTTGGGAAACAGAGCCCGGAAGAGCATTAAGAAGTTGTCCTAAAATTTCCATTTAATTCACCTGTATGATTAAAAATGTGTAATCGGAGGAGAATTTTCATCCTCCTCCGCCTTACAAAACGAATCAGAAATTATTCTGCTGCTTCGATAGCCTCGTAACCCTCAAGAGGAGTAAGTCCGAGAACATCGCAATTCTGCTGGTTATATTTAGGTGTCTGTTTTTCTGCATATTCGATAGGCATTGTTGAAATATCTTCGCCGTCTCTGAGAATCTTAACTGCCATTTTACCTGTTGTGTAACCAAGGTCATAGTAGCTGATTGAAAGAGTTGCAACACCGCAACCTGAACAGATACCTTCTTCACCAGCGATTACAGGAATTTTTTTAGGTTCGCAAATGTTATCAATAATACCTGTATTTTCAGCAACTGTGTTATCCGTAGGAACATAGATTACATCCGAATTATCTGCAGCTGTTGTACAAATCTGAGCAAGGTCATTTGAATCAGTGAACGGATACATAGTTACCTTAAGGCCCTTCTTTTTAAGTGCTGCCTTAACAACATCTACCTGATACTGACTGTTAGCTTCCTTTGAGCAATAGAGAAGACCAACTGTTTTTGCATCGGGGCACCATTCTGTAATCATATCTGCCTGCTTATCAAGAGGAGCAAGGTCAGATGTACCGGAAATATTTCCGCCTACTGTACCGTTAAAATCTTCAAGTTCAAGAGCAACACCATATTCTGTAACAGATGTGCCAAGAATCGGAATATCCCCTGTTGCTGCCGCTGCTGCCTGAAGTGCAGGAGTAGCGTTTGCCATAATAAGATCTACACCGTTTGAAACAAATTGGTTTGCAATAGTTGAGCAAGTATTGGGGTCGTTCTGACCATTCTGGAAATCAAACTCAACAGCATCTTCGCCGAGTTCATCAATAATTGCCTGCTTGAAGCCTTCGGTTGCAGCATCGAGTGCCACATGTTCAACAAGCTGAACAATACCGATTTTGTATTTAACTGCATCGGTTTTGGGTGCGTCTGCGTCGTCTTTACTGCAGGATGCAAAAACAAAGCAAGCACCAACACATATAGCAAGTGCTAAAACGATTGATAATACTTTTTTCATAATAAATTCTCCTAATTCATTTTTTTAAAACACAAGATTAATTATTAGCTCTTGCATTTTCCTTGGCTACATTGTATAATCCAATTAACCATAAGTCAAACAAATGGTTTTTATGTTTACCATAAATTTTCTTTATGATGAAAGGAGCTAAAATGGATTTAAAAAATTTAATTACTTTCATTCACGTAGCGGAATTGGGGAGCTTTACAAAAGCCGCCGAACAGCTTGGTTATTCACAGCCTTCTATTTCTTTTCAGATAAAACAGCTTGAAGAAGAATTCGGTTGCCTTTTATTTGAAAGAATAAATCATACAATAACACTTACCGAAAAAGGTCATGAGCTTGTTTACTGCGCGCATCAGATTCGTGCTCTGACAGACTCCTTCAAAGAAAGTGTCGCAGAAAACGATGAATGCAGCGGTCATATTCACATCGTTACTCCTGACTCTGTATGTGAAGAAATGATAAATTCTCATTATATAGATTTTCATAACAGATATCCTGATATTTCCATCAGATTCTCTACCGGAGACTCTGCAGTTATGCTTGATATGCTGGACCATAATGAAGCAGATGTAATAATAACTCTTGACAATCATTTATATAACAAAGATTACATAATAGCAAAAGAACAACAGCTTTCAATGCATTTCGTTACCGCTCGGAACTCAAAATTTGCAAATCGTAAAAACTTATCAATTAAGGATATAATAAACGAACCTTTTATTTTAACGGAACACGGACAAGGCTACAGACGAGTTTTTGACAGAGAGCTTGCGAAAAAATCCTTAGAAATAACTCCGTTTCTCGAAATAGGGCGAACGGATATGATCACTTCAATGCTTACTCAAAGCAATATGATTTCATACCTTCCCGATTTTGTAACACAGCCTTTGATAGATTCAGGTGAGCTTTGCTATCTCGATGTGCGTGATTTGAATATAGACATTTGGAAACAGCTTATTTATCACAAAAATAAATGGATGTCAAAAAGCTTAAAAGCTTTTATTGAATATGTAAAAGAAAAAGAATTTAAAAATTAAATATAAAACCAAACGAGAGATTCTCCGCTTTTTGAGAATCTCTCGTTTTTTCACCTTGAAAGCAGCCCATCAACAAACTGCCGTGCAAGACGGGCGGATCTTCCGCCCCGTTCTAAAGCAAAGCGTTCTGCAAGCAAATCTAATTCGGTATTCGGCATACCGATGCCGTTCTCTTCAGCCAGATGGTGAACAATGTGAAGATAGGTTTCCTTGTTAGGCTTAGAAAAAGTAACGTGAATACCAAAACGCTCCGAAAGGGAAACAAGCTCCTGCATTGTGTCATTTCTGTGAATATCATCGCCGTCACGGTCGGAGAAGGTCTCCTTTATAATATGCCGGCGATTGCTTGTAGCATAAATAACAACATTACTTGATTTTGCTGTCACCGAGCCTTCAAGAACTGCCTTAAGAGTATTGAAATTATCGTCATCCTTAAGGAAAGAAAGGTCATCTATAAACAGAATAAATTTCAACGGATTCTCTGACAGTTCATCAAGAATTTTCGGTATAACACGAAGCTGGTCCTTTCTTACCTCTACAATACGAAGTCCATCTTCCCACAAGGCATTGGCTACCGCTTTAACAGTGGAAGATTTACCAGTACCGGCATCGCCTGTTAAAAGAATATTTGCGGCAGGCTTTCCCGAAAGCAACGCCTTGGTGTTGTCAATAATAATCTGCCTTTCTCGCTCATAGTCCACAAGCTGTGAAAGCTTTGTAGTATCGGGATTATGAACAGGTGCTACATTTCCTGATTCATCTGCATAAAACATTTTGTTTTTTGCATAAATACCATAGCCGTATTTACTTATATTTTCTGCTCTGTGAAGATAAATATCTTTAAGCCTTAACTTTGTGGTTGTGAAGTCGGGAAGATATACATCGCAGTCAAGATCTGCACAAAGGTCATCCTTGGTAAGTTCTGCCACTTCCTGCAAGGTATCAAGCTCCGCAACGATAGTATTATACATATAATTGGGAACATTTTTACCTGCACCCACGGTTCGCACATAAACATTGTCACTATTCAAGCAAATTTCCTTTACATATTCACCCAGATTGCCGCCATTTGCTTTGTAAAGGGTTGCTACGAACTCTGCATAAGCCGATGCATTCGTTTTTTTCAGATAAACGCACAATGCATCTATTACATCGTCTTTCAGCAAATCCCTGAAAATGCAAAGGGTTGATAATTTGGTTCTTAATTTTTTCATATCAGTTTAAAATCGCTCCGCTTGCACCGCCCGAAACAAGAGCCGCGTATCGTTTAAGATAACCTGACAGTTCCTTAGTTTTCGGTACAAAATTTTTCATTCTTTCTTCAAGTTCTACAGGATCAACTTTAAGTTCGATTGTATTCTCGGGAATATTGATACTGATAATGTCGCCATCCTTAACAACACCGATCATACCTCCAGATGCAGCTTCAGGTGTAACGTGACCTACACAAGCACCTCTTGTTGCACCGCTGAATCTTCCATCAGTAATAAGAGCCACACTGTTTCCGAGACCCATACCCATAATTGCAGATGTGGGGTTTAGCATTTCTCTCATACCGGGACCGCCTTTAGGACCTTCGTAGCGGATAACAACTACATCACCTGCAACTATCTTTCCTGCGTTTATAGCCGTCTGTGCATCTTCTTCGCAGTCAAACACCTTTGCAGGACCTTCGTGAACAAGCATTTCAGGTAATACGGCAGAACGCTTGACAACACTACCTTCAGGTGCAAGATTACCTTTAAGCACCGCAATACCACCTGTTTCACTATAAGGGTTATCAACAGGGCGGATAACATCGTGATTGAGATTTTTACAGTCTGCAATATTTTCACCAATGGTTTTTCCTGTGACAGTCAAGCAATCGGTATTAATAAGCTTTTTCTTCGTAAGCTCATTCATAACGGCATAAACACCGCCTGCTTCATCCAAATCCTCCATATATGTTCTGCCTGCAGGAGCAAGATGACAAAGATTAGGTGTTTTTGCGCTGATTTCATTTGCTATATCAAGACTCAGTTCAACACCGCATTCGTGAGCAATTGCAGGTAAATGAAGCATAGAGTTGGTGGAACAGCCCAGAGCCATATCAACCGTCAGAGCATTCATAAGTGCTTCCTTTGTCATAATATCACGGGGGCGGATATTTTTCTTTACCATTTCCATAACAGCCATACCTGCGTGCTTGGCCAGCTCAATACGGGCAGAATATACCGCAGGAATAGTTCCGTTACCCTTGAGACCCATACCGAGAGCTTCGGTCAGGCAATTCATTGAGTTTGCTGTGTACATTCCCGAACAAGAACCGCAGGTGGGACAGGTTTTGCAT
>JAFOXT010000145.1 GCA_017425745.1 Clostridia bacterium
ACAGCCTTCTGCTCACTTGACTGGGGCAAGGTGAATACACCGAGAAAAATGGTGTGGTATTGGGGCAGCGGTGCAACTCACCTTAAAGACGAAAACGGCAAGGATCATATCTTCGGCTTTGAAATCACCTGGGCAATCGGTGACGAAAGCTACGGCACCGAAACCTGCCTTTTCTACGACGGAAAGGTGCATAAAATCGGTGCTGTAGACGTTGAAAAATTCCCCAAGGACAGATTTATGGAGGCATGGAAAATCATTTCCGAGGACGGCAGATTCAACCTTACAATGACACCCTCATTCAATAACAAAAGTGACCTCAACTTAGGCCCCATAGCAAGAATGAACTGCAATCAGATTTACGGCAAGTGGAACGGTAATGTTGTTCTCGACGACGGCACTGTTCTCAAAATCAAGGATATGTTTGCTTTCTGCGAGTATGTTGAAAACAGATGGTAAAAAATAAGAGGGACTATCCTTTGCGGATAGTCCCATTTTTTATGCTTAGAAATTTACATCATAATGATGTACAAATACACCGATAAACTTGTTGTAGTCAAGCACGTGCATTACTGCTCCGTCTGCTGTTTTTGTGAAGGTCATACCCTCAGCCTCAACGTTGTCGGAGCCGACATTTCTTTCTGCAACAACCTTAACTTCGCCTGTTTCAACATTAACACTTTCAATTCTCTTGAAGTTGCCGTTGTGCTTGATGTCGTGTGAAAGATAAAGTGTACCGTCAAGGAATTCACCGCCCTGAATACGGTCGATTATGCCAAGACCTGTGAGCTTGAGCTCCTTAACGGGAGCCATACTGTTATTCACATCATAAACGTAAATTGTCTTTGCGTCGTCCCACATAGAAGCGTAAAGATAACCTGTGTCGGGGTCAACTGCACACCAGGGCACACCGTCCTCATATTTTTCGTTGGGTAAATCGTAAATTTCACCTGTGGGCTTAAGAGTATCTGCATCAAAAACTACAATGCACGCCCACTGAGTGTCGCCACCTTCAACAGAAGCGTAAATTTTGCCGTTGTAGTAGCTGATACCGCCGATGTGGTTGTTTCCTCTTTTCTCGCAGATATCGGGAAGGGGATTGAGACGAGCCTTTACCATTGACATATCGTCAACAGTGAATTTTGCAAGTGCAGTTGTATTAATAGCAGCAAGTGAGCCGCTTGTGTAGTAATATTCACCGTCTGTTGTAATACCCTGACCCATAACGAAAGCCTGGTCAGCAACAAAGGTATCTGTAGCGATAAGCGCTGCTGTGTCTGTTGAAGATGCAGCGGGAGTTGTAATAAGAGTGAGGATAAGCAGGGGAAGTACCATTACATAACGGATTGCAAGTAAAAACTTCATTTGTTGTTCCTCCTTTATTTTACACTTGTAACAATGTTCTGGAATGCGCTTGTGATAATTGAGCCTGACTTGATTGAGCAAGCATTGATTTCTTCGTTTTCTGTGAACATTGAACGGATATCGTTATCAGTGAGAATATAACCTACCTGGTCGTTGCAAAGACCGAAGCAAAGAAGCTTTTCAACCTTTGCCATATCCTTCATAGGCGCATAATTCCAGCTTGTATTATTCCAGCTGAGCTCCTTGGGAATTGCTCCGCCCCAAAGAATTTCGGGTGAAATTTCACCGGGAATA
>JAFOXT010000146.1 GCA_017425745.1 Clostridia bacterium
AGATACAAAGACAGTTGATGCACTCAAACACTCCTTCACAAAGTATGAAGTAACTGAAGAAGCCGAGTGCGGCAAGGCAGGTAAGGAAGTTGCAACCTGTGACCACGGTTGCGGTGCAACTGATGAAAAGGCCATTGTAGCTCTCACTCACAAGGATGCTGACGGTGACTATAAGTGTGATAACGGTTGCGGACACGAATTCGAGAAGCCTGCAGAACCCGACACACCAGACACACCTGATGAACCTTCAGATGATGCTTGTGACCACCTTTGCCACAAGGACGGCTTTATGGGCTTTATCTGGAAGATTGTACAGTTCTTCTGGAAGCTGTTCAAGATGAATCCCATCTGCTCTTGCGGAGTAGCACATTATTAATAGTCCTATCCCACCGATACCCTCGGTGGGATTTTCATATGTCCTTCCGAGCTTTGCAAGGAATCCTGAAAAATTCTTCACTGTGTTCAGAATGACAAAAGCCCCCTCAGACAAAATCTGCGATTTTGCCAGCTCCTCCTAAAGTGGGAGCCTTGGCTGCCGTCCCCTTTAGGGGAAGGGGAACCGCTTCAGCGGTGGAAGGGGCAATCAGCCGTCCCTTTTAAGGGAAGGTGGCACACGAAGTGTGACGGAAGGGTCTAAAAATCAAAAAATTCTCCCCAAACTGTTGCCAACACAAACAAGAAATGATATAATACACTATTATATTGGGAAGTGTTTCCCGTTTGAATTAAGAGGAGTGTTCGTTATGAATATAGGAATTTACGGCTACGGCAATCTCGGCAGAGGCGTTGAGGATTCAATCAAAAGAAATCCCGATATGAACCTCGTTGCAGTTTTCACAAGAAGAAATCCCGACAGCCTTAAAATTGCAACTGAAAATGTGCCCGTTGTAAACGCAAGTGAAATTACAGACTGGGCAGATAAAATCGATGTGCTCATTCTCTGCGGCGGCAGTGCAACTGACCTTCCCGAAATGACACCTGAGCTTGCTAAATACTTTAACGTTGTTGATTCATACGACAACCATTCAAATATTCCCGTGCATTTTGCAAACGTTGATAAAAATGCGACCGAGCATAAGAAAACTGCTCTCATCTCCTGCGGTTGGGACCCCGGTATGTTCTCACTGAACAGACTTTACGCTTCATGTATTCTTCCCGACGGTGCTGACTATACCTTCTGGGGCAAGGGCGTTTCTCAGGGTCACTCCGATGCAATCAGAAGAATTGAGGGTGTTGTTGATGCCCGTCAGTACACAGTGCCCGTTGAAGAGGCTATGGACAGAGTAAGAAAGGGCGAAAATCCTGAATTCACTGCAAGAGATAAGCACAAGAGAGAATGCTTTGTTGTGGTTGAAGATGGCGCTGACAAAGAGAAAATTGAAAAAGAAATCGTAACAATGCCCGCTTACTTCGAGCCCTACGATACAACCGTTCACTTTATTACAATTGACGAAATGAAGAAAAATCACAGTGAGCTTCCTCACGGCGGCAGTGTAATCCGTACAGGCGTTACAGGTAAGGACGATTGCCACAAGCAGGTAATTGAGTATAAGCTGAATCTCGATTCAAATCCCGAGTTTACGGGCAGTGTTCTCGTTTGCTTTGCAAGAGCAATCTGCCGTATGGCTCAGAGAGGCGACTACGGCTGCAAAACCGCTTTCGATATCGCTCCCGTTGACCTTTCAGCAACCGACAGAAGTGAGCTTATCGCTCATATGCTGTAATCAGCTGTCAGAACAAATACAGAAAGAAAGTAGAAAGATTATGATTTGTGAAAATATTTCCGTAAAGGGTGCAAACCTCAGCTTTGCAGATTTTGACGTAACTGAACTTGCAAAGAAATACGGCACACCTCTTTACCTTATGGACGAAAACAGAATCAGACATAACTGCAGAACATATATGAAAGCTATGAATGACGCTTTCGGTGAGGGCAGTAAGCCTCTTTTTGCAAGTAAGGCTTGTTGCCTTAAGCGCATTTATGAAATTATGAAAGAGGAAGGAATGAGCATCGACCTCGTTTCTCCCGGTGAAATTTTTACTGCAGTAAAAGCAGGCTTCCCAATGGAAAACTCATACTCCCACGGCAATAACAAAACCGATAACGATATAGCTTATGCAATGGACTGCGGTGTGGGCTACTTTATGGTAGACAATATGTGCGAGATGAAAGCTATCGATGCTCTCGCAAGGGAAAAAGGACTTGTACAGAAGGTGATTCTTCGCCTTACTCCCGGTATTGACCCCCACACTTATGCTGCTGTTGCAACAGGTAAGGTTGACTCAAAGTTCGGCATTGCAATTGAAACCAATCAGGCAGACGAATTTGTAAAGGAAGCTGTTAACTTTAAAAATGTTGAAATCGTTGGTTATCACTGCCACGTCGGTTCTCAGGTTTTCAATGAGGACGGTACAGTTTATATTGACGCTGCAACAATTATGCTTACATTTGCAAAGGATATGCTCGAAAAATATGGCGTTGAGCCGAAAATTCTCAATATGGGCGGCGGTTTCGGTGTAAGATATACTGAAGCTGACCCTTATATGGATATTCCTGCAAATATTGAAAAGCTTGCGTCACACATCAAGTCTACAGTAGCTGAGCTGGGTATGCCTATGCCGAAGATTCTTATGGAGCCGGGCAGAAGTATTGTTGCCGATGCAGGTATGACACTTTATTCAGTTGGCACTATCAAGGAAATCACAGGCTACAAAAACTACGTTTCAATTGACGGCGGTATGACAGATAACCCTCGCTTTGCTCTTTACGGTTCAAAGTATACAGTTCTTCTTGCAAACAGAATGAACGAAAAGGCAGACTTCAAGTGTGATGTTGTAGGACGCTGCTGTGAAAGCGGTGACATTATTCAGCCTGATATCACAATGCCGAAGCCTGTCAGAGGCGACATTGTTGCCGTTACCACAACAGGTGCATATAACTACTCAATGGCTTCAAATTATAACAGAATTCCCCGTCCTGCAGTTGTTATGCTTTCAGACGGTAAGGATTATGTTGCAGTTAAGCGTGAAAGCTTTGAAGACCTCGTGAGAAACGATGCGTGAGGTCGGAATGCACATAAGAAAAGCAACTGAATCAGACCTGCCTGCAATTTTCGATATCTACGCCCGTGCAAGAAAATTTATGGCAGAAAACGGCAACGGCACTCAGTGGGGAACCATCAAGCCGAAAAAAGAGCTTGTTGAAAGCGATATTGTAAACGGGATTTCCTATGTCTGCGAAAAAGACGGTGAAATCCTCGGTGTGTTTGCTTTCATCTACGGTGAAGACCCCACATACAAAATCATATATGACGGCAAGTGGCTCAGTGATGAGCCCTATGCAACCATTCACAGAATTGCCTCATCGGGAAAAGTTAATGGTACAGGCGAATTCTGTATCAGATGGGCACTTTCACAGTTTCCTAATGTGAGAATCGACACCCACGAGAACAATTCCGTAATGCGCCATCTTATGGATAAGCTAGGCTTTACTTACTGCGGAATTATCCACCTTGAAGACGGCGATGAAAGACTTGCCTATCAGAAAATTATATAAGCTTATCTCCGTCGTAAGAATGTCAATCCACGCCTGACCGATGAAGCCAATGACATCCTAAGGGAATTTTATGTGAATACAAGAAACAGCAATCCCGAAGAGCAGGGCGCCGTTCCGATTACAGCAAGGCAGCTGGAAGCTACCATTCGTCTGGCGGAAGCAAGTGCAAAAATCAAACTCAAGGATAAGGTGGAAGCAGAGGATGCAAATAAAGCTGTGAAACTGACAATGTTCTGTCTTAAGGACATTGGTGTTGATCCTGAAACCGGTGAAAT
>JAFOXT010000147.1 GCA_017425745.1 Clostridia bacterium
ACAAGACCCTCACGCTATAAGGCGAAGAGTCTTCCCTCAACAGGCGCTGTAATTAGCAATGAGGATGTAATTAAAAAAAGCAACGTTACATTTGAAGGCTTCGACCTTAATTAAAAAAACAACTCCCTTACTTTAAAAAGTAGGGGAGTTTCATATATACGACAGTGAAAAGCTGCTGCCCTGCACCGTCTTGAATTGCAAGGCAGCAGCAAACGCATTTACTACCTTACTGAGAATAGTTTAGGCAGTAAATGCGTCTTTTATTATTGGTAATATTTAGTTATTTTCTGAGCTTCTTCACCATCATTTTTGCAGCCTTATAGATATCACCGCAACCGAGAGTAATTACAAGGTCACCGCTTTGTGCGTTTTTGAGCACATAATCCACAACCTCATCAAAGGTGTTGAACCAAACGCTTCCGGGAATTTTATCAGCCAAGTCTTTTGTATAAATTCCGTAGGTGTTTACTTCTCTTGAACCCATAATTTCAGTCATAACACACTTGTCGGGAATCTGAAGTACCCTTGCAAAATCTTCAAGAAGAATAGCAGTTCTTGAATATGTAAAGGGTTGGAAAACCGCCCATACATTGTTGTAGCCCATTTTCATAACTGCGTTGAGAGTAACCTCAAGCTCGCTGGGGTGGTGTGCATAGTCGTCAGCAATTGTTATTCCGTTATATTCGCCAAGCACTTCAAAGCGTCTGCCTGCACCTGAAAAAGCTTCAATTCCGTTTTTGCACTGCTCATAAGTGCAGCCTGTGTTAACGGCAGCGGCAAAAGCAGCAAGCGAGTTGAGAATATTGTGTTCACCGGGAATGCTGAGAGCAACGTGAGTAAGCTTTTCGCCCTTGCTCATAATGTCAAATTCTGCAAAAGAACCGCGGTTGTATGTGATTGCAGCCGGGTAGTAATCATTGCACTGTCTGAAGCCGAAGGTAATTTTCTTTCTTTCAATGCCCTCAACGGACTTCACTGTGTTTTCATCGTCACCGTTATAAATAACTGCATTTGTGGTCATTGACGCGAATTTGTTGAATGACTTGATAATGTTGTCAAGATTTTTGAAATATTCAAGGTGATCCTCATCAACATTGAGAATAACCGCAACATCGGGAGAAAGGGTGTGATAGTGGTCGCAGTATTCACAAGCTTCGCACACCATAGTTTCACTGTTGCCCACTCTGCCGTGACTGTCAATAAGAGGAAGTCTGCCGCCGATAAGAGCAGTGGGATCTTTTTCAGCCATTACAGTAATCTGTGTAAGCATTGAAGTTACGGTAGTTTTGCCGTGAGTACCGCAAACAGCAATACAGTCAGAAAAACGGCGTGTAATTGCACCGAAAATGTCAGCTCTTTCAAAGCAGGGAATTCCGCTTTCTTTTGCTGCAACAAGCTCGGGGTTATCCTTCAGAATTGCTGCGGTGTAGATAATCATATCTGAATTTTTAATGTTTTCGGCTTTCTGACCGAGAATTACCTCAATGCCCAGTGAACGGAGCTTGTCAATATTATCACCGGGGTTGTTATCTGAGCCCTTGATTGTGTATCCCCATGAATGAAGAATTTCTGCAATGGGGCACATACCTGAGCCGCCGATTCCGATAAAATGTATAGTTTTTACTGTCTTAAGCAGTTCGTCGATTTTATGCATAAAAAGAACACCTCTTTTAAATTTCTTTTTACATTATATTGCAATTTTCAAAAATAGTAAACACTAAAAAGGAAATTAACAAATATTTATTATTTTCATATGATACAGTATAAGGCGGTGAAGTAATGAAAAACAGAAATATTGTAATTCTTGGCGGAGACAACAGACAAAGATATCTATCTCAGATACTCAAAAGTGAATTTGAAAAGCTTTATGATATAAATTCGGGCAGTGAAGAAAGTGTATTAAATGAAATTTCAAAGGCAGATGTTGTTGTATTTCCCATTCCTGTAAGTAAAGTCAGCGGATTGGTTTACAGCGATAATAGTGACCTTCAAATATCAAAAGAAAAGGTTTTGAATGAAATCAAAAAAGGTGCAGTTGTTTTTGGCGGAGGATTTACTGCAGAGGATAGGGATTTTTTTGAAGAGGAAGGAATCGAGTACCACGATATGCTGATGAACGAGGCATTTCTAATGGAAAATGCTTATCTGACTGCAGAGGGAGCACTTAAACTGTTGTTGGAAAATACTGAGGAAACTCTCTTTAATAAAACTGCTCTCATAACCGGCTACGGACGTATTGCTGAATTTCTCAGTGAAATACTTTTCAGCCTTAAAATGAGAGTTACGGTTGCGGCAAGAAATGAGGTACAGCTTAAATCGCCAGAGAAGAAAGGGTACGGCACACTTAACTTGAATGAACTGAAATCACTGAAGGATTTTGATTATATATTCAACACAGTACCAAGCAGGATTTTCAATAAAAGTATGCTCGAACCTGAAAGTAAAAGTGTGTATTTTGAGCTTGCTTCAGCTCCTTTCGGTGTAGATAAGAGTGACTTTATTTCTTCAGGAATTGCTTTTGTGCATGGTGCTTCACTGCCGGGCAGATATTTTCCGGTTACATCTGCAAGTCTGATTGCTGAGTATATTCTTAAATTTATCTGAAGGGAGGTATGATTATGAAAAAGCTAACCTTCGGCTATGCTCTTACAGGCTCATTCTGTACCTTTGAAAGGTCTTTGAAGCAAATGGAGTATCTTGTTTCAAAAGGCGTTGAGGTGTGCCCTATAATGTCATTTAACGCAAAAAATACAGACACCCGATTTGGAAACGGAGAGGACTTTTGCAGAAGAATTAAGGAAATTACCGGAAACGAAGTAATTGATTCACTTGTAACTGCTGAGCCTGTCGGACCAAAGAAAATGTTCGACCTGCTTATTGTTTCACCTTGTACGGGAACAACACTTGCAAAGCTCTCCAAAGGTATTTATGATACGCCCGTCACTCTTGCTGTTAAATCACATCTCAGAAATTCGCGTAATGTTCTTCTTGGTGTTTCAACAAACGATGCACTCAGCAACTCGGCAGAAAGCATCGGAAAGCTTTTCAGCCGTAAGCATTTTTATTTTATTCCCATGGGTCAGGATGATTACAAAAACAAGCCGTTTTCACTTGTATGCGATTTTGAAAGAACCTATGAAGCTGCAATTTCTGCTTTACAAAATGAACAGATTCAGCCCTTATTTATATAAAAAAATAACCTCACATCAAACAGCCGTTAAGGTGAAAAATGTGAGGTTTATTTACATTGCAAAATTATAAATTTCTGAATTTTTCTTTTATTTCTTTAGCTCTTCCGCAGGTCAGCTTACCTTCGGGACATACACCCGTTGTGTAGCAGCTGGGGCCGTAAAGTGAGAAGAGATTGGGTGAAATTTCTCTCAGCTTTTTAAGAAAATCATTAGCAAAATCCTGAATTTCCCACTGGGCTCTTGTGCATGATCTGAGACGGAAGAAAAGAAGCATTTCTCTTGCGTTCATTGTTGTTACAATATCAAGTGTGTTACCGCTGAGCACACAGTAAATAAGCACGCTGTCGCTGTATCCTTCACCCTTAAGATAAGTGTAGAGCTTTTTCATATCACTGAAGGCTTCACAGTAGATTTCGAGAAGCTTTGAATCAGCTTTTACGGTTTCGGGTATAATGTAATTTTCTCTGCTTGTTTCAATGAGATTAGGAATGCAGATGTTCTGCATTCTGTGTCTTGCAAAGTGAGTGAGGCAGGAGAGTGAAACTCC
>JAFOXT010000148.1 GCA_017425745.1 Clostridia bacterium
CAGGTATGCACCTTGTAGTTGCTACTCAGAGACCTTCAGTTGACGTAATTACAGGTATCATCAAGGCCAATATTCCTTCAAGAATTTCTCTTTCAGTTTCTTCTCAGGTTGACTCACGAACAATTCTTGACTCAATCGGTGCTGAAAAGCTTCTTGGTAACGGTGATATGCTGTTTGCTCCGGTTGGTGTAACAAAGCCTGTGAGAATTCAGGGCGCATACCTTTCTGATGAAGAAATAGGAAACATTGTTTCATATATTAAAAATCAGGTTAACGCTGAATATGATGATGAAATAATGCAGGAAATTGAAAAGAATGCGGTTGCAGAAGCGTCAAAAAAGAAGGGCGCTGCTGCTGAAATTCAGGAGGACTCTGACGGTCAGTACGATTCACTTATTGACGAAGCTCTTAATATTATCACACAGCTTGATACAGCTTCAACAACAGTTCTTCAGAGAAAGCTTCGTGTAGGCTATGCTCGTGCCGCAAGAATTGTCGATGAGCTTGAGGAGCTTGGTTATATCAGCTCACCGACAGGCAATAACAAAGCGAGAAATGTTCTTATTTCCCGCAATCAATATCTTGAAATGAAAGCAGGTACTGCTCAGACTGCTGATGACTTTGACGTGCTTTCGGATTAAGGAGTTACAATGAATAATTTTTTACCCCTTAATAAAAATGACGCACTCCGGAGAGGGTGGGATGAGGTAGATTTTGTCTATGTCATCGGTGACGCTTATGTTGACCATCCCTCTTTCGGGCCTGCTATAATATCTCGTGTGCTTGAACACAACGGTTTTACTGTGGGTATGATTTCACAGCCTGACTGGCACAGCACAGATGATTTTATGATTTACGGAAAACCCAGATTGGGTTTTTTCGTTTCCTCAGGCAATATTGACTCGATGGTTGCTCATTATACTGCAGCAAAGAAAAAACGCAGCAATGATGCATATACTCCCGGCGGAAAAGCGGGTGCAAGACCTGACAGAGCAACAATTGTTTACTGCAACAGAATACGTGAAGCATACGGTGATATACCTATAATAATAGGCGGTCTTGAAGCTTCGCTCAGACGCTTTGCTCACTATGATTACTGGGATGACAAAATCAGACGTTCCATTATCTTCGATTCACAGGCTGATCTTATTTCTTACGGTATGGGTGAGAAGCAAACCGTTGAAATTGCTGAAAGACTCAGAAACGGCGAAAATATTAAGGGTATGCGTGATATAAGAGGTACTTGTTATGTGTGTGATGTAACCGAAACGCCGCTTACAGGTGCAGAGTGTCCTTCTTATGAAAACGTTGTTGCCAGCAAAAAGGAATATGCAATTTCCTGCAGAATTCAGCAGGATGAGCAGGATCACATCAGAGGCAAGCTTATCAAGCAGAGACATGGCAACAAAATGCTTGTTCAGAATCCGCCTATGCCTCCGCTTACAACTGCTGAGCTTGATGAAATCTATTCATTACCTTACGCCAGAAACTACCATCCTTCTTATGAAGAATTCGGCGGTGTGCCCGGTATAGAAGAGGTCAAGTTTTCAATAACACATAATAGAGGCTGCTTCGGCGGTTGTAATTTCTGTTCAATTGCTCTTCATCAGGGCAGATATGTAACTTCAAGAAGTAAAGAATCTGTTTTAAAAGAAGCAGAGTTACTTACTAAGCTTCCTGATTTCAAGGGATACATTCACGATGTTGGCGGTCCTACTGCTAACTTCAGAACAACCTCCTGCGAAAAACAGAAAACTGCAGGTCTTTGTAAAGGTAAAAAGTGTCTTGCTCCAAAGGTGTGTCCTGCGCTTGTGTCTGATCACAGTGAATATCTTGACATACTCAGAAATATGCGAAAAATCCCCGGTATAAAGAAGGTTTTTATTCGCTCGGGTATCAGATATGACTATATGCTCAGAGATGAAAATGAATCATTCTTCAAGGAGCTTATCCGTTATCATGTCAGCGGTCAGCTTAAGGTTGCTCCTGAGCATTGTTCGGCAATTGTTCTTGAAAAAATGGGCAAGCCTTATATTGAGGACTATGTGCGTTTTTCAAAACGTTACTTCGAACTCAGTAAGAGTGCAGGAAAAGAGCAGTATCTTGTACCTTATCTTATGTCTTCTCATCCGGGCTCAGGGCTCAACGAAGCAATTGAACTTGCAGTTTTTCTTAAAAAACGCGGCATAAGACCCGAACAGGTTCAGGATTTTTATCCCACACCCGGTACAATTTCAACCTGCATGTTCTACACAGGTCTTGATCCGTACACAATGAAAGAGGTTTATGTTGCTAAAACGCCCAAAGAAAAAGCAATGCAGAGAGCTCTTTTGCAGTATTATAATCCTGCAAACAAAGATATCATTCTTGAGGCGCTTAAAATCTGCGGAAGATATGATCTTATCGGTACAGGTGAAAAGTGTCTTGTTAATGCGCTTGAAATGAGAAAAAAATCAGCCAATAACTACGGTGACCGAAGAAATTTCAAGGGAGGCAAAAGCTATGGCAAAAAGAAGAAAAAGTAAACCGAGTCTTCTTACAATTGTTATACTTATTATAATAGCATTAATCGGCGTTAAAGAAGCTGATGTTATTAATATAGATAACAGCAAGCTCACAAACAGCCTTCTCGACGGTGAGGTTTATGTGCATTTTATTGATGTTGGGCAGGGTTCATCAACTCTTATTCAGCAGGGGAAAGATGCAATCCTTGTTGACAGCGGTCTTTCCGAATACGGTGATACTGTTTCCGATTTCATCAAATCCTGCGGTGTAACCAACCTTGAATATGTTGTTGCAACTCACCCTCACGACGACCACATCGGATCTATAACTCAGGTTATGGACGAATTTACCGTAGGTCAGATTATTATGCCTGAGCTCGAAGAATTCAACACGCCTACTACAAAGGTTTACGAGAGATTTATTGATTATATAATTGAAAACGAAATTGATGCCTATTCAGCTGAGTTCGGTGATGTTTACGAGATGAATGATGTGAAGCTTCAGATTCTCGGTCCTGTTGAGCAGGTTAAGGATCTCAATGATATGTCAGTAATCTGCAAGGTTTATGCAGGAGATAATTCATTTATGCTGCTTGGTGATGCAGAGAAGGATGAGCTCTCCTCCGTATATGAATGCAATTACAGCTATGGAATAGATTTTGAATCCGACGTTCTTCTTATGGGGCATCACGGAAGCTCAACCTCAGTTTATAAGCCTTTCCTTGATGAAGTTGATGCAGAAACTGCAGTGATTTCATGCGGCAGGAATAACACCTACAATCACCCGCACAAAGAAGCGCTTGATTATTGCAAGCAGAA
>JAFOXT010000149.1 GCA_017425745.1 Clostridia bacterium
CATAGAATTAAATCGCATTTAAGGCGAAATCCCAATCCCAACAGAAAGGAAGGGTGCAATTTTGCACTTTTTGTTGACGGAAATATATGGACAGCCTTTGAAATAATAAACAACAGTCATATTAAGAATCTGGGAGTAGAAAGCTTCCGTGAAAGGCCTTGATATATCTTGATAACGGCGCCACAAGCTTTCCTAAGCCACTTAGGGTAATCGATGCTATGTGCTCTTATCAAAGGTGCTATGGGGCAAATCCGGGCAGAGGCGGTCACAGTATGACCATCAAAGCAGGGGAAAAGGTTTTTGAAGCAAGAGAGCTTCTTGGCGAAATGTTCGGTACTGAAAGTGAAAGGGTGATTTTTACTCTTAACTGCACTCAGGCACTGAATACCGCAATTAAGGGAAGCGTTAAAAAAGGGGACCATGTGATTATATCCTCACTTGAGCATAATTCGGTTTTAAGGCCCGTTCACCGACTTTACGAAAGAGGAATTATAACCTACGATATTGCCTTTATTGACCCGTTTTCCGAAGAGAAAACCGTTGATAATTTCATAAGGCTTATAAAAAAAGAAACCTCCCTTGTTGTGTGCACCCTTGTTTCCAATGTTTTCGGTACAGTTTTGCCCGTCAGAAAAATAGGGGAGCTTTGCAGAAAAAAGGGTATACGCTTTATTCTTGACGGTGCACAGGGTGCAGGAGCTTTTAACATTGATATGAAAAGGGATATGATTGATATTCTTTGCATACCCTGTCATAAAGGTCTTCTCGGGCCTATGGGTACGGGTGCTATGCTTCTTTCAGAAAATGCAAATCCCGACAGTAATATTGAGGGCGGAACGGGCAGCTTTTCTATGAGTCAAAATCAGCCTGAAGCCTTGCCTGATAAGTTTGAAAGCGGCACGCTTAATCTGCCGGGTATTGCAGGCGTTACTGAGGGAATAAAATTCATTAAAGCCTTTGGCGGTGAAAGGGCGGTGCATCAGAAGGAAATGTATCTTTCCCACATTCTTAAGGAGGATCTTTCTGTAATCAAAAACGTTGAGCTTTATGAATTTATGAAGAGCAAAACAAAGTCGCCGCTTGTTGCCTTCAATGTAAAAAATACCCATTCCGAGCAGGTGAGTGCCTTTCTTGATAAGCATGCTGTTGCCGTAAGGTCGGGCTATCACTGTTCATTTTTAGCCCATTCATATTACAAAACCGAAGAGCAAGGTGTTGTAAGAGTAACACCGGGAATATTCAACACAAAAAAAGATGTAAAAACTTTATCTTTTTTATTAAATAGGTTTGCAAATGACAGCAAGATGTGATAGAATTAATCTGTAGAATTGTTTGTCCCGAGATATCAGAACGGGAATTAAAAATATGGAGGAAAATATGAAAGAGTTTTTCGTTTCTGCTGCCGACTGGATTCTGAAGCTTGTTGCCTCGGTTGGCATTGCTGATATTGTTGACATACTTATTGTGTCATTTCTGATTTATTATGTTATTAAGCTTGTGCGACAGACACGTGCTTTTCAGCTTGTAAAGGGCGTTGTTTATATGGGCGTTGTTTACTTTATTGTAAGCGCCTTCAATATGTCTGCCAGCAGCTTTATTTTCAATCAGCTTTTCAGAAATATCGTTATTGTAATGATTCTTCTGTTCCAGCCTGAAATCAGACACGCAATTGAAAGCATAGGCAGAGGAGATTTCAGAAAATTCAGCATTTTCAATCTCAGAAGCTCCGATTTCAGTACTGAAAGCTACAGAACAGCCGCATCAAATATTTCAAAGGCTGTAGGTAATATGAGCGACACAAAAACAGGTGCGCTTATAGTAATTGAAGGCAAGACACTTCTTGGTGAAATTATCAGCACAGGCAGTGAAATTGATTCAACAATTACTGTTCCGATGATTGAAAATATCTTTTTCCCAAAGGCTCCCTTGCACGACGGTGCTATGGTTATACGTGATAACCGTATTCATTCCGCAGGCTGTATTCTTCCGCTTACACAGAACGATGTAAGCTTTGAGCTTGGCACAAGACACCGTGCAGCAATAGGTATGAGTGAGCACAGTGACGCACTTATTGTTGTTGTTTCTGAAGAAACAGGTGCAATTTCCGTTGCGCATAACGGCACTCTCGAAAGAGGAATTACAAGCGGTGAGCTTTATGAAATTATAAGCGCCTTCCTTGTTTCCGATGAGGGTGAAAAGAGCAAGGTATTCAGAATCCGCCGGAGGAAAAAATGATGAATAATTCAAGAAAAAGTATTATAGAAAAAATTGTTTTCAACAACAAGGCTCTTATGATTTTTTCCGTAATTGTTGCAATTCTTATCTGGGCGACGGTAAAAATCAATTATTCCGACGAGGTTACACGAACACTTACCGGTGTGAAGGTCAACATTACTGCTACTGTTGATCCGGAATCTGAGCTTGTTGCTTTTATTGACGAAAGCGAGCTTTACTGTGAGGTTGAGGTTAAGGGCAAGTCATACGACATTAACTCCTATGCACTGAATAAGGACGAAATTATCGTTGAAGCATCGGGCAACTTTGTTGATTCTGCAGGCTACAAGGAGCTTACCCTTACTGCAAAAACTGCCGACGGTGGTATCGCTGATGTTGAATTCGGAAAAATCACCCCGTCAACAATTTCTGTTTACTATGACAGACAAACACATGACACCTTCAATGTTGAAGCGAAGCTCAGCAATGACCTTGCGACCTTGACTGAGGGTGACTATGCCGTAGGTCAGCCTGTTGCATCTATGAATACAGTTAAGGTTATAGGTCCCGCCGGAGTGCTTAAAACTCTTAAAAAGGTATATTTTACAGCTTCAATCAAGGATGATGCACTTCCTCTTACGGCAACAAAAAACATTCCTGCCAAGATAAGCTTTGACATTGAAAACGAGGAAGAGGCACGTTATCTTATCTGTGAAGGCATAAATAACGAGTCCAACCCTGCAACGGTAACTGTACCCGTTTATGTTACAAAAGAGGTTGAAACGGGCGTTAAATTCGTTAATCAGCCTAATAGCTTTACTGAAAGCGTCAAGGGTGTTAAAATCTCTCCCGACAAGGTTAAAATTTCATACAATCCTCAGGAAAGCGAGCAGTTTGATAAGCTGGATATCGGCACAATTGATTTTTCAGAGATTTCCAACAAGGTGAATTACTTTGAGTTTCCCGTTGATGAAAAGCTCGGTGTGACCCTTACAGACAAGACTCTTCAGAAGTTTGATGTAAGTGTTGATATGTCTGATATGCAGTCGAAAACTCTTAAAAAAGCACCCACAAAGATTGTTTATCTCAATCAGTCGGAGAATTACAATTATTCCGTAGATTTTGAAAACAGCAGTCTTGACGAAATTGTTATTATCGGCCCTGCAGAAAGCCTTAAAAAAATAGACGAAGACGACATTCAGGTTGAAATCAATGTATCCTCACTCAGTGTTAACTCACGAATTGTTCAGAGAGTAAAGGTGAACAACATTTCAATTCAGTCTGATGAGGTTGATGATTGCTGGGTTTACGGTGAATACGAAGCAGTGCTTACAATTAATGCCAAGTAAACACACACACTTAAATGCAAAATGCAAAATTGCGCTTGAAAGACATATAAATTCAAAAGACATCCCGCTGAATAAAAGGGATGTCTTTTTGCATAATTTATCTGAGTGAATATAATCGGAGCGAAGCGACCCACAATTATTCATTATTCATCATTCATTATTCATCATTCATTATTCATTAAAAAAAGAGCCTTGCGGCTCTTTTTTATACTTTCTTAAGCTTATACATAACGTGTGCGCCCAGCATTGAAAGAACAACACCAACAGGAATAAGCACGCCGATACCGGGGTCAACAAAGAGAAGAAGAAGGGTAATTGCAGCAATGGGGAAGATTGAAATCTTCCAGTGCTTCACAAAATAGGTTGCAGCGAGTGAACCGAAAATTGTGTATGTAACCTGCTGGAATGCGGGTGCGAAGGTGTCGCTTGACATAAGGGTTGAAAAACCGGGGTTAAGTGCAAAGATGATTACGAAAACTGCAATTACAAGTGTTGTAACAATAATTGAAGCTGAAATTGCAATTGTTGTAATAACTTCGCCCTCTTCTGTGTTAGCCTTAACCTTTGCGTTTTCCATTGCGTTAAGCGCACAAGGCATTTTAAGGTTCATAATATTACCTGTTACGAATGAAAGGTATGTACCGCCTGCACCGAGCATAGGTGAGTAAGCAACAACCTCGATAATACCGGTTGCAAAGAAGAATGCAATTGATGCAAGACCCTTACCGAGAATGTCAGCCTTAGGCCATACACCAAGGTGAAGAGAAATTGCAAGGGGAATTGAAAGGAAGAAAATGAGAGATGCAATACACCAGATTCTGCCCCATGTATGTACTTTGTCCATGTAAGTTTTATTCATGATAATCTCTCCTTTCTTTTAATAACGCCATTCAACAGCGGCAAGCTCAGGTGCAAACTGGTTAACAAGAACAACAACAACCATTGCAAGAACCATACTTAAGGGCATTGCAAGAGCGTCGATCCAGTTTTTCTTGAGCTTTTTGTTGATAAGTGTGAAAAAGAGCATAAAGCCGATTGAAGCAATAAGAGCTGTGAGTGAAAGCACACCTGCACCGTCACCGATGATAGCTTCCTTCTTTGAGCCTGTACCTGCAAGGCCTCTGCCGATGAAAGCAGCAATAAGACCGATGAAAGCAGCTGCAGTCATAACGTCCATCCACTTTGAGTTCTTTGAAGCAACGTCTGAAACGCCCTTCTGAATCTTCTTGAGAATGATGGGGATAAGAATAAGGGGAAGAATACTGCCGATTGTCATAACCCATGCAATTGTTGCAAAAATTTCAGGGTTAGTTACTGCCTGAGAAATACCGCCTGAAAGACCTGCAGCCTCAAGAGCGGCAATAGCAGCGGTTGTTTCATACTGAATAGCACCGATAACGGTAAGTCTTATCCAGGGAAGAACATAACCGAGAGCAACTGAAAGGGTGATAACTGTTACCGCAATACCGATAGCAGGTGCAAATGAGAAAATTGCACTTGATGTAACGGCATTCTTGAGCTTATCGGTTGTGATACCCAGCTCCTTACCTCTTGTCCATGCCTTTTTCATAAAGAAAAGAGCCTGTAAGCAGACGAAAATAATTACTGCAAGAATAAGGCAGTACATAAATCCGTCTGATTTGAAATCTGCGAACATGATTTTTACCTCCTGATATAACCTTTAAGGTTAATTTTAACTTAGTATATCACCCGTCAAAAAAATAGTCAACAAATTTTGCAATTTAACTTAATAAAAACCTTTGAATGTTAACTTTTATGTGTTATACTGTGATGAGAGAGCCCTATTAAGGTCATTTTGTTAGGCTTTTTTTCATATCTATTCTTTGGTGATGATTTATGAAAAAAGCGAAAGAAGCTACCCGTAAGGACAGCTTCAATAAGGTTATTATCTGTCAGTTTATTGTGTGCCTTCTGATGTTTGCAGTGATTTTTGCTTTCAGAAGCACAAGTGTAAAGGACGACTACAAAAGAATAATGAGCTATAGCTTTACAAAAGATGACTTTACGGCTATAGCAACATCTGTGAAGGGCTATTTTTTAGCGGAAAGTGTTTTTAAACACGCTTTTGAAAGCACCAATGAAGAAACTGAAGAGATAAAAGAAACGACCTCAGAGGTGCCTTCAGAGGAAGAAAACAATGCCTCAGGCGGTGAGGATATAGAAGAGGCTGTGCCGTCAGACTGCACCTCAGAAAGAATTGAAATAACCGACGAAATGATAAAGCCTCTTGAAAAAGGTCGCTATACCTCATATTTCGGTTACCGTGTGAATCCCATAACAAAAAAGAAGGGCTTTCATACGGGACTTGATATTGCCGACAAAGAGGGCACCCGTATAAGGGCTGTGCTTGACGGAAGGGTAAAAAAAACAGGTGAGGATGACAGGGCAGGGAAGTACATTTATCTTGAACATTCAGACGGTCTTACAACCCTTTATTGCCACTGCAGTGAAATTCTTCCCGAAAAGGGAGCTGTTATCCGTCAGGGCGAAACAATCGCTCTTGTGGGCTCAACGGGAATGTCAACGGGACCCCATCTTCATTTTGAGGTAATTCATAATGGCGTAAAAACCGACCCCTATCCTTTTTTAGAGAATGCATCTTAATTTTAAGGGCACAAGGGTTGAAGTAGGCTTTTCCTTTGTGCTTGTGGTTACGGCTATGCTTCTTTTCTTTGAGGAAAAAATAGTTCTGCTTTCAGTACTTTCATCTGTTCTTCACGAGCTGGGAAACCTTTTTTTAATGATACTTTTCAAAGAAAAAATTGAAAGGGTTGTTTTCGGTGCTTTTGGCGTGAGAATTGAAAAAATTGCCTTTTCGGGAATATCATATAAAAAGGAAATTGCAGTTGCTCTCGGTGGAATTTTAATGAACCTTGCCTTAACTGCAGTAAGTTTTTCAATTTATTTGCTTTCTCACTTGCAATCTGCGCTCATTTTTGCAATAATAAATC
>JAFOXT010000150.1 GCA_017425745.1 Clostridia bacterium
CTAAAGATATGTATTTCGACAAAGCAAAGGAACTTACAGGTAAAATTCAGCAGCTTTTAAAGATGCTTGATGAAGCAAGAGCAGAGATTGAAGAAATTGAAGCAGACCCTGATATGACTCAGGAAGAAAAAGAGCTTGCATTAATTTTACCCCAATATACTTTATCTCTCATTCTCAGCCTTGATGTTATTTTAAAGTCAATTCCCTGCGGCGACACAAACTACAGCGATTATTTTGCTTCAACCGCAGATCCTGATTACAAGAAGCTTTATCCCTTTGTTGACGCAATGACAGAGGGCCAGATAGCAATGGCTGTTTCAGGTCAGATTCATTCTGTACTTGTTTACAACGCTGTTGAAATGAGTGACGAAGAGCTTGAAGCAGAGCTTACTGAGCTTGAAGAAACCTATGATCCTAAGTCAGTTTACTTCGGCACAGATATGAATCTTCTTGAAGGTGCAGTTGCTGTTACATCAGATGCAATAAGAGAAGAAGCTGCAACAGGCAATCAGTGGTTTGCTTGCTTAACAGGTAATATGGCAGGTGATATTTCAATTTCCTCTCTCATCGGTGTAGGTGGTATTGCTCTTACAGGTGTTTCTGCTCATTTCCTTATGAAGCAGTTTTCTGCTTCTCATTCTGTGATGACAGCTAAGGACGCTGATAGCATAGCAACTCTTCAGCGTGTGATGAAAAATCTTGAATTTAACAACAGTAACGCAGTAATGAAAGTTGAAAATTACGCACAACGAATTGATAAGCTTCAGGGTCAGATAGATGCTATAAATGCTAAGTATCAGGTTTCAACCTCAACAGTAGTATTTTCATCCCTCGGTGTTGCTGCAGGTCTTGCAATGATCGCATTCAGTGTTTATTCAATTGTGCAGATTGTAGACAAGTATAACCCAAAGTACACTAAGATTCCCTCGAATATGGTTGACACGGTTGAAACCGCAAACGGTAGCAGATTCATCAACTATACTGTTGTTAATTCACTTTGTGCAGATGGCACTGAAAAGCCCGGTGATACAAACGGTTACAGTGGTAAGCAGTGGAATGCAATCTACTACACAAAGAGCTTTGAAGCAGGTAAGTGTATGACCTCAACAGGCTACTTCATCGACTCAGCTGACAACTTCGGCAAGTACACACCCGTTGCGGGCTTCGGTACAAAGAATTGCTATGACCTTAACTCATTCAATGACAACGAAAACACAGAAAATATTTTTGTTGCTTTCGGTAACTCAAATAACAAGAAGTCAGCTGAAACATCAGTGCCCACTGTAATCGGCAGTATGTTTACATACGGTGCAATGGCTATAAGCGGTGTTGCAGGTATGGGTCTTGGTATGTGCATTATGTCACTTATCAAGCGTAAAAAAGAAAACTGATAACAGATTAAACTTTTTCTGAATCAATATCTCTCACAATAAGGCATCCGAAAAAATCGGGTGTCTTTTTTTGAGGAAATCTTTATAATCTTCTTTTATTTGTAAGCGGTTTGTAAGAGAGTGTATGTATAATATTTCTGTAAATTTAACATAAGTAAAGGTGATAATAGAAATGAAAAAGAAGCTTATTATTTTTATTACTTGTATATTGCTGATAATCAGTATGCTGCCGATATCTGCATTTTCGGTAAACAGCAATAATATTGTTATTCTTTATGAAAACGACGTGCACTGCATAGTTGAAGGGTATTCAAAGCTTGCCGCTATGAAAAAAGAGTTGCAGGAAAGTTATTCTCATGTTGGTGTGGTTTCAGGCGGTGACTTCATTCAGGGTAACAGCTTAGGTGTTGTATCAAAAGGTGAATACATCATAAATCTGATGAATCTTGTGGGCTATGATGCAGTGACTTTAGGAAATCATGAGTTTGATTATAAGCTTGACAGACTTAATGAGTTGGTTGAGATGATGAATACAAAGCCCGTTTGCTGTAATTTTCAGAAGGTGGGTGAGGATACTGCATGTTACGAGCCCTATTCTATCGTTTCTTACGGTGATGTTGACATTGCGTACATCGGTATAACCACTCCGTCTACAATCTCTTCATCTGCTCCTGCTCAGTTCAAGGATGAAAACGGAAATTACATTTATACTTTTCATTCAACAGATTTATATGATGTTGTACAGGAGAGTATTGATTCTGCAGAAGCTCAGGGTGCAGATTATGTCATCGCTCTTTCTCATATCGGATACGCAGAAGATGAGATATACGGTGACCTTGAGGACGTAGAAACTCTTATAAAAAATACAAGTGGATTTGACGCGGTTCTTGATGCTCATTCACATACAGTAATAGAAAGTCAGACAATAGAAGACAAGGATGGTAATGATGTTCTTTTAAGCTCCGCAGGCACAAAGCTTGAGTACATCGGCAAGCTTACAATTTCAGGAGAAAAGCTTGAAACTGAGCTTATTAAGACTGAGGAATATAAGTCAACTGATCCTGTAGTAGATGCTTACATTGATCAGGTATATGCTGAATATTCTATGCTTGGTGAGCGTAAAGTGGCTTTCAGTGAAGTTGATCTCATTATAAAAGACAAAGACGGAAACCGTTTGGTGCGCAATAGTGAAACCAATCTCGGTGATTTGTGCGCGGAAGCATTCAGAAATGCCGTGGATGCAGATATAGGATACATAAACGGCGGAAGCCTCAGATCCGATATCCCTGCAGGTGATATTACTTTTAATAATTTGCTTAATGTTCTTCCCTTTAATAATACGATAGTTTTAGCTGAAATCAGCGGACAGACTATAAAAGATATGATAGAAATGACCATGATGTACTATCCCGGTGAAGGCGGTGCTTTCCCTCATCTTTCCGGACTGACATTTTCCTTCAATACAAGTATTCCTTCTTCAGTTGTACTTGATGAATACGAAGACTTTGCAGGAGTTACAGGTCAGTATAAAGTCTATAATATAAAGGTGTACAACAAAGATAACGGTACTTATGAGCCTCTTGAACTCGACAAAACATATACTATTGCTGCGTCAAATTACTACCTTCTTGAGTACGGAAGCGGATTGAAGATGCTTGAGAATACAAAGGTTATTCAAAAAGATGGTATGCTTGATGTTGAAGCACTTGAGTCATATATTGATGATAAGCTCGGTGGTACAGTTGGTCAGGATTA
>JAFOXT010000151.1 GCA_017425745.1 Clostridia bacterium
CCGTTTGTTAATCTGCCTGCTATTCTGATTGTCAAAAAAGACAAAGGGAACCTTAAGGCAGACCTGACCCGGATTTCTATTTTCCGAATCAGTTTCCCTTTTCTATAAAACTTCCGAACATTTGTTCTCTTTCCTATTCTACACTGTTTTTTCGCCTTTGTCAAGGGTTAAAACCTGCTTTTTGTTGCCAAAAAAGATATAAATCAACAATATTCACTTTAATATTCATTATTTTTTTATAAAATAGTGACAAGATATTAACATATACTTCGCTATAAGGAATATAATTAGGTAAATAGACAAAATCAGTTGTTTTGTCGATTATATTTAAGGAGAAAAATATATGTTAAAATCACCGGAAAACAAAAACTGCTATCAGTACCTCAGAGAATGTACTGAAATTTACGACGATGTTTATATGATGCAGCACTTCGGCGTAAAGTATTACCGTTCAAAAATCTTCAGCGATATGGATGCTCTTGCAGGCTATTTTCAGAAGGAAATGGGTCTTAAAAGAGGAGATGTTTTTACAATCTTTATGCCCACAACAGTGCAGAGCATTATCGCCTTTTACGCCCTTAACAGCATTGGTGTAATTACAAACTTTGTTCACCCGCTTATGTCAACCGATTTCCTTAAGGAACAGCTTGAGGCCGTTGGCTCAAAGGGTGTTATGATTCTTGACCTTCTTGCAAAGGACCACATCAAGACAATCAACGACAGCGGACTTCCCTGCCTTGTATGCTGTTCATCAGACTATTCAGAAGGCTACAAGAAATACGGCTGTAAATTTGCTGAGGGTCTTGTTAAAAAGCTTTATCCCAAATACAACAAGAGCTATTACTACAAAGATGCAATTGCAAAGGGTATCAAGCCCGAGCAGGTAAAGGATAACGGCGACGAGCTCGGTGCTTACCTTAACGGCGGCGGTACAACAGGTAAGAGCAAAACAATCAAAATTACTTCAAAATCAATCAACGAGCTTGTATGGAGAGTTTCTGACCTTGACGAAATCAAGGCTCCCGGTGAAGAAGCTGAGGTTATTGTTCTTCCTCTTTTCCACTGCTTCGGTCTTTGCATCGGAATACATATGGCAATGTGCAACAGCGCAAGAATTATCCCCATGATGCAGTTTGACGCAAAGCTTTTTGTTAAGCTTATGAAACAAAACCGTGTTGCAGGCTTCGTTGGTATTCCTCTTATGTTCCAGAAGCTTATGCGTGAAAAAGGCTTTGACGGTCCTCACCTTAAGAATATCCGTGTAATGTTCTGCGGTGGTGACGATGTATCAGACGGATTTATTGATGAATTTAACTCATACTTTGAAAAATGGGGCGCAACAGGTCGTCTTCGTCAGGGCTACGGTCTTACAGAAACTAACTCGGTTTGTACAACAAACTCAAATGAAGATTTCCGCAGAGGCTCTGTAGGTAAGGCTCTTCGCGGTGTTACTGTTGAGCTTTGGGACGATAATCACAAGCCCGTGCCCAACGGTGAGGTTGGCGAATTTGCAATTTCAGGTCCCACAATTATGGAAGGCTATCACGCTGACGGTGAAGCAGACGATTACGGCATTTACACCGACGAAAACGGCAAAAAGTGGGTTCTTTCAGGTGACCTTGGTTACAAGGATGACGACGGATACTACTTCTTCTCAGGCAGAAAGAAGAGACTTATCATAATTGCCGGCTACAACGTATATCCCACAGACATTGAAAAGGTTGTCGGCGAGCTTGACTTCATCAACGAGTGCTGTGCTGTTCAGGGGTGGGATAACGGCAAATCAATGGTAAGACTTTATGCTTCACTCAGAAAGAGCGGCGACGAAGAAGAATATAAGAGAATTATTTGTGAAACATGCGACAGCAACTTCTCAAAATTCTATGTTCCCCGTGATATTATCTTTGTTGATGAGCTTCCCCAGACACCGCTTATGAAAATCGACTTTATGAAGCTTACAAAGGTTGATGCTGAAGAGGCAAGACAGACAAGAAAAATTCCTAAGGACTGATAAATAAAACAGCGAGGCCTTGACTTTCAAGGTCTCGCTGTTATTTTAATACATAAACCGGTGAATACGGGCGCCGATTGTCCGTATTTTATACGGACAAAACAAAGGAGACGGACTAAAAGTCCGTCTCCTTTGTTTGAATGAATGAAAAATTTTTTCATTCATTCATCGGCGCCCTCGCCTTCAATCTGCAGCAGCTTTCTTTTCATTAGAAGTCCGCCTGCATAGCCTGTAAGCTTTCCGTTTTTTCCTATAACTCTGTGGCAAGGCACGATTATCCATAATGGGTTATTATGTAC
>JAFOXT010000152.1 GCA_017425745.1 Clostridia bacterium
AGCCTTATTACAAGGTAGTCAATAAAACCCTTGACCTCCCCTGCAACTCTTACGCCCACAAGTGCAATAAGCAAGGTCAGAACGGATATACCGATACACACACAAAGAACCGATGCAAAGCCTTTTTTAAGAAAGGTTTTACGGGTAAGAAAATTCTTCGGTCTTTGCAGAATTGTTGCAAGCACAAAAGCAAGAAGCACAGGTAAAAACAGTCCCAGACCGTATCTTATGGCAAACACAGCTCCTGCAAAAAGCATACCGTAATACACTGCATTGATTATGGCTTTACGCTTTCTTTCAACATCTGTCATATTTATAGCCTCCTTTTTTTAAAGTTAAAAGTGGAAAGTTGAAAGTTAAAATAAGGTCGCAGGTTTAAGCTTCTGCAAACGGAAGGATATCGTCTGCGGAGTCGGTTGAGTTATGAAGGGCAGAGAGTTGATTTTATCCGTCTTTACAGTTCTTAATTAAGAAAACTCTACCCGCCGAATTTATATTTCTGCTTGGGCGGTCCGGATATAAAAGTTTGGAGGTCTGCTGAAACGGATACATTCGGAGCTTTGCTCCCCACATTTCAACTTTCCACTTTTAACTTTCAACTTTATCATTAATCCGCTGGCGTCTTTTTTGTTAATATTGATATTATATTACCCCATTGTGCACTCAAAATCAATGTCTTTGACAAAATTTTATTTTTTTTCGTCAAACTCTTCCATAAATTCGCAAAATGTGATATTATATCGTGGTATATTTATATTTAACCGAAAGGTAGTGAATAAATGAATGTTGCAATTTTAGGTTTTGGTGTTGTTGGCTCAGGTGTTGCCGAAGTAATTACCCAAAACGCTGAACATATCAAGGAGAACAGCAACGTAAGTCTTAAGGTTACAAAAATTCTCGATATCAGAGATTTTCCCGACAGTGACTTTGCTCCTCTTATGACAAAGAATTTTGATGAAATTCTTCTGGATGACTCAATTTCTATAGTATGCGAAACAATGGGCGGAGTTAATCCTGCTTTCGATTTTGTTTCAAAATGCCTTATGAAGGGTAAGCACGTTGTTACTTCAAATAAGGAGCTTGTTGCAACAAGAGGCTTTGAGCTTCTCCAGTTAGCAAGAGAAAACAACGTAAACTTCCTTTTTGAAGCTTCAGTAGGTGGCGGTATTCCCATTATCCGTCCTCTCAGCCGTTGCCTTGCAGGTAACAATGTAAACGAGGTTGCAGGTATTCTTAACGGAACATCTAACTTCATTCTTACTAAAATGATAGTAGACGGAATGTCATTTGCTGATGCTCTTAAGCTTGCTCAGGATAAGGGCTACGCTGAAAAAGATCCCACAGCTGACGTTGAGGGCTTTGACGCACTGAGAAAAATCTGTATTCTTGCTTCACTCTGCTTCGGCACTCACGTTTATCCTGACGGAATTTACACCGAGGGTATTTCAAAAATCACTCTCGAGGATGTTGCCTTTGCTGAAAGCTACGATGCAGTTATCAAGCTTATTGCAAGAGCAAAGAAGCTTGCAGAGGATAAAATTACAGTTATGGTTACCCCCTGCCTTGTTAAGAATTCATCAATGCTTTCAGGTGTAAGCGATGTGTTCAACGCTTGTCTTGTCCGTGGTGATATGACAGGTGATGTGCTTATGTACGGTAAGGGTGCAGGTAAGCTTGCAACAGCCTCAGCAGTTGTTGGTGACGTTATTGACTGTGCTGCCAACGACAAGGAAAGAAAGTTCTTCGGTTGGGCTGACGAAAAGAAGGATTTTGTAGCTTCTTACCTTGAAAATGAAACTGCTTTCTATGTAAGAGGAGCTGACGCTGACAAAGCTGAAATTGAAAAAGCTTTCACTTCAGTTCAGTATCTCACAAGAGAAAATCAGCCGGACAACGAAATTGCCTTTGTAACACCCGTTATGAAGGAAAGCGATTTTGCTACTAAGCTTTCAGAGCTTAAAATAAATCTTATCACAACTATCAGAATCTCAGATTATTGATAAAAAGAATTATAGGAGGAAGAGTATGGCACTCATCGTACAGAAATTCGGTGGCTCCTCTGTTGCAAACGCAGAGAGAGTTATGAATGTTGCCCGTATCATTACAGATACTTATAAAGAAGGCAACAATGTTGTAGTTGTTGTTTCAGCTCAGGGTGACACAACTGACGACCTTATTGAAAAGGCAAACGAAATCAACCCCAAAGCATCAAAAAGAGAAATGGATATGCTTCTTACTGCAGGTGAACAGATTTCAATTTCACTTCTTGCAATGGCAATTGAAAGCCTTGGCTATCCCGTAATCTCACTTCTCGGCTGGCAGGCAGGCTTTGAAACCAACTCAGCTTACGGCTCAGCAAGAATCAGCACAGTTAAGACTGAAAGACTTCAGAAAGAGCTTGACCAGAGAAAGATTGTAATTGTTGCAGGCTTCCAGGGTCTTAACAAATATGAAGACCTTACAACCCTCGGCAGAGGCGGCAGCGACACAAGTGCAGTTGCAATTGCTGCAGCACTTCATGCAGACCGCTGTCAGATTTTCACCGACGTTACAGGTGTATTCACAGCAGACCCCAGAAAGGTAGAAAACACTCAGAAGCTCAACGACATCACCTATGATGAAATGCTTGAGTTTGCAACACTCGGTGCTCAGGTACTTAACAACCGCAGTGTTGAAATGGCTAAAAAATATAACGTAGAATTAGAAGTTCTCTCAAGTATGGTAAGAGAACCCGGTACAATCGTCAGGGAGGTAGCAAAGATGGAAAAAATGTTAATCAGAGGCGTAACAAAGGATACAGATATTGCAAGAATTTCAGTTGTAGGCATTAAGGATATTCCCGGTAATGCTTTCAAGATGTTCTCAAAGCTTGCTGCAAAGGGCATCAATATTGACGTAATTCTTCAGTCAGTTGGCCGTGACGGCACAAAGGATATTTCCTTCACCTGTGCAAGCAGCCACGCAGACGAAGCTGTTGAAATTCTTAACGACATCTACTCAATGGAAGGCGGCGTTGTTACATCAGACACAACAGTTGCTAAGGTTTCAATCGTTGGTGCAGGTATGCAGTCACACTCAGGCACAGCTTCAAAGATGTTCGGTGCTCTTTATGAAGCAGGCATCAACATCAGCATGATTTCAACAAGCGAAATCACAATTTCAGTTCTTATTGACAAGGAGCTTGCTGACAAGGCTGTTTCAGCTGTACACAAGGCATTCTTCGGATAAAAGCAAAAGCACCCTTTGAGGGTGCTTTTTTTAGTGTGAAGTGTGGAGAGTGGAGTGTGGAGTTGTGGTCACAGGTTTATGCTTCTTCAAATTGTCAGATATCGTCTGCGTAACAAGCTTAGCTTTAAAGGGTAAAGAGTTGATTTTATCCGCCTTTACAGTTCTTAATTAAGAAAACTTCACCCGCCGAATTTATATTTCTGCTTTGGCGGTATGAATATAAAAGCTTAGTAGTCAGCTGATACGGATATAATCGGAGCGAAGCGACCCTTAACTCCACTCTCCACTCTCCACACTAAAAAAACGGAAGACAGCAACGTCTTCCGTTTTTTTACTTATTTCATAGCACTTTCAAGGGATGTATCCTGTAAGAAGGTGTTGAGGTTATAGAGGAAGAGCACGTGGGAGAATGAATATTCGTCCATTACTGTGTGGATGCTGTCCGTCATATAACGGGGGTCAACTACAACTATTCTTGCAAAATACGGGGTCAACATAGGAATAAGGCAATTTGCATAGGAGTCCTTGATAATAAGCAGTGTGTTTTTTGAGCTGCTTACGGTGTCAATTACAACCTTATCGTAGTTGCCGCCAAGAAAAACCTCATACTTGTTTTTCTGCCCCAGCTTTTCTGAATCAAAAAGAGTTGCTGTCTTCTTTTCCTGAGACTCAATTGCTACAACATAGCTTCCCTTGCTGTTTTTGGGCAGACAGATTTCGACCTTGTCCTTTACATCGTGAATGCCCGTTTTTGAAGCGAGAGTGCCCTCAAAATCGCCGCTGACAGTTAAGAAGTTATACTTCACCTTGCCGCTATTAAGCCCCCATTTGTCCGCAATTGCCTTAAATACGGCAGCTGCACCTCTTGTTGTCCAATGATGGTCTGTTTTATAGAACACCTGATGCTTCTTTTTAGCTTCGAGAAGCGCCTTGCTTACATTGAGGAAACGGTAGTTTTTGCCCTCAAGACTGTTCATAATCTTCGTAAGCTGGTTGTACTGATCGCTTACCTCAACATTTTTCGGAAGCTTATCAGAATAAACATAGCTTGCATTAGGTGAAATCGCCACCATTTTGTTTACATTGGGATATTTCTTCATAAAGGTGTTGATGCTCTTTGTAAGAGCCTTCACCTTCTTTTTGCTATACGGGCTCTGCTTTTCAATAAGAAAGCCGTCTTCACCGATATAAACACCGTTTTCTTCCTTCTTGCCCGAAAGTCGGTCAAAGT
Source organism: Clostridia bacterium (assembly GCA_017425745.1). Taxonomy (GTDB): domain Bacteria; phylum Bacillota; class Clostridia; order Oscillospirales; family Acutalibacteraceae; genus UBA6857. Next base: position 4,460 of record JAFOXT010000152.1, read on the forward strand.
AGGTTTTTGCAGAAATAAGGCTGTCTCTCATAATAAACTGGTCAGCCATATAGGTCTCAAAGCTTTTCATAAAGCTGCCGTCAGCAATTGACGAAAGGGTAAGCTTCGGGAAAGAGGCAAGCACTCTGTTTTCGCTTTCTGAAAACTCTCTGTCACGGCTCAGAATGTTCATTACAGTTCCGAGACCGATTATAAGGCAGAAGCACAGAACCAGACAGAAAAACACTATATTGCCTTTATTTATTCTTTTTTCATATGGGTCCTCATGCTCATACATAAGGGATTCGTTTTCGTTAAATTCCATTTTGTCACCTTAAAGTTTTAATCAGAATCTGAAATACAGGAAGGGGTTATAGGTTTCGCTTATAAGATAAATAATTGAAAGAATGAAAATTACAAGATAAGACACGCTGAGTACGGTTACGTTAACCTTAAAGCTCTTTGTTCTCGGAAGATTTGAGAAAGCACCGAAGGCGCTGAGAGACATAAAGATTATGGGGAATGCGTTGGTTGAAAGAAGATATTTTGCTGTTGAGTCCATAAATACCGTATCTGAGAAGCCGAACATTGTTCCCATATAACTGAGAGCATCGGTAAGTGTGGGAGAAGCAAAAAGCACCCAACCGAGCATAACCACAACAAGGGTTATAATGTGTCTTAAAAGCATGGGGGTTTTCTCTATAATATTCTTGAAGAGATATTTTTCAAGAAGCAGAAGAATGCCGTAAAAAGCACCCCAGGCTACAAAGTTCCATGCTGCACCGTGCCAAAGACCGGTAAGTGACCAGACAATAAGAATGTTGAGCATATGTCTGGGCTTACTTACTCTGTTACCGCCGAGAGGAATATATACATAATCTCTGAACCAGCTTGAAAGGCTGATGTGCCATCTTCTCCAGAAGTCGGTGATGCTTGTTGCTGTGTAGGGTAAATCGAAGTTCTTGCAGAAATTGAAGCCGAACATTTTACCGAGACCCACAGCCATATCGGAATAACCGCTGAAGTCGAAATAAATCTGAAGTGTGTAGGCAATTATACCTATCCAGGAGGTCATAACCGAAGCCTTGGTGATATCCCCTGCACTGATTTCGGTATAAACTGCACCGATTGTGTTTGCAAAAAGCACCTTTTTGCCGAGACCTCTTACAAAGAAGATTATGCCTGCAGCAAATTTTTCAACGCTTACTCTTCTTTCTCTAAGCTCTTCTTCAATATCAGAATACTGCACAATAGGACCTGCAATAAGCTGAGGGAACATACTGATGTAAGTCATAAAGGGAAGGAGCTTTCTCTGAGCTCTTACTGTGCCGTAATAAAC
>JAFOXT010000153.1 GCA_017425745.1 Clostridia bacterium
GGTACAGATATCACAGTTATCGCTTGCGGTTCTTGTGTATTCCAGGCTCGTGAAGCTGCTAAGTTCCTTAAGAACTCAGACGGTCTCAGCGTTCGTGTACTTAATATGCACACAATCAAGCCTATCGACGTTGAAGCAATTCAGAAGGCTATTTCTGACACAAGAAGAATTATCACAGTTGAAGATCACCTTGTTACAGGCGGCCTTGGTTCAGCAGTTGCTGAAGTTATGGCTCAGTACGGTAAGGGCTGCGCATTCAAGATGCTCGGTCATAAGGGCTTTGCTATGATCGGTCTTCAGGAAGACATTATGTCAGACGCAGGCATCGACGCTAACGGTATCATCGCTGCAGTTCGTGAAACAATGAACGCAGACTTTGAAGAAGACGATAACTGGGACGACGAATTCTAATAATACAAGGAGGCAAATGACATGGCTCATACACAGGAAGCCTTATATTCAAATAAAATCTTTCTCAATGCTGCTTTGCCGCTTGTAAAAGTAATTGCAAATGACGATCCCAAGCTCAAGAAAAAGTTTGAAAAAGCACACGCTGTAATTCAGGTAAGCTGTCTTGACCCCGAGGTTGAAGGTGGCAAGAGAGGTATGCACTTTGTTGTTAACTCAGGTGAATGGCTTGTTCACACCTGTCTTACAGAGGATCCCCACATTGAACTTCAGTTCAAGAGTGTTGAAGCTCTCAACGATTTCTTTAAGGGCAACATTACACCTGCAGGTATTCCCAAAATCAAGGGCCTCAAGAAGGCTGACGTGCTTATCAGCTTCGTAATGGTTCTTCTTAAAATGGCTAACCTTCTCGGTGCAACTGAAGCTCCCAAGGATGAAGCTACAAAGGAACTTCTCGTTAAGTGCTATTTCTACCTTCTTTCAAGCGGTATCAGCCAGCTTAATAAGCTCGGTCATCCCGAAATCAAGGATTGGACCACAAAGAGCCCCGACCGTGTTTACGCTTTTGCAGTTGACGGTTATCCTCAGATTGGCGCTTACCTCAGAATCAAGGCAGGTAAGTCAAGAGCAGGCAGAGGCGAATACAAGAGAGCAATGCCTTTCTTCACACTTCGTTTCAACAATCTTGACAGCGCACTCGGTATTCTTATGAGTACTGACGATATGCTTGAAGCTACAAAGGCAGGCCGTCTTATTATGGACGGTGGCCCTGAATTCGGCGCACAGCTCGGCGGATTTATGCTGGAAATCGGCGCTCTTGCAAAATAAGATATTACAAAAGGCTGTCGCAATTGCGGCAGCTTTTTTTGTTATTTACGTGGTGGTTGTTTGTTTTATTTGTGACGTGGGATTTTTCCCACCTTTATGCTTTGCTTAGCTTTTATCGTGTGCTCCGCTTGTGCCGCGGTGGCACTTACTTTTGTCGCTTGTGACAAAAGTAAGCAAAAGCACGCTTTGGGGATAAAGGAGTCCGTAGAATAAAAATTATCGCCGTACCTTTTTTATCTCTTTTTCGGGATATTTGTTCCTGCTCACCGTGGATGAGTAAACAAGGTTTTATTTTGCGATAATTTTTATTATTACTGCGTGGTAGTTTTATGGATACTCGACATCGAACAGCTCAGTTTTTATCTATGTTTATTTTAAGGGTCGCTAGAGATTCAACTTCCGTAACTCAACCCATCTCGCACTCATTAGGTCACCAATTTACAGTCAGCAGCCCACATAGTCCGCTACA
>JAFOXT010000154.1 GCA_017425745.1 Clostridia bacterium
ACCTTTTTCTGCAAGAAAAATTGCTGTATCTGATGAGTCTGTTGTTGACTTATAGGCATTGTCCTCGCCCATTATAAAATCAACGTTTACATTTGTAATTTCACAGAAGGCCTGGTCAAGCTTTACTATTGCCGCACTCGGGGCAGTTGTATTGAATCTGATAATGCTGCGGCGGCTTTCGCCTACATCTGATCTGTTTCCGGACTGATTTACAAAATAAAGTCTGCCTGAGCCCGTTACATTAAAGAGGTGCTTTGTTGCATTTGATGTAACGCTGATATTGTAGCCGTTAAGGTCAAGAGCAACTGCTCCTGAGCCGTCCACATTTATTTCGCAGTTTTGGCTGTTATCGGATACTGTGATGTTGCTTTTAAGCACAATGTTTGCTCCTGATTTATAATTTTCAAGAGCCTCCTTAAGCTGAGCAAAGCTGCTTACATCCACGCTTGCGCCTATACATTTTTCTGCTGTGTCTGCCGCTGAAGCTGAAAAGCCCAAGCAGAAGGTCAGCATCAAAACAAGCGCAAGAAAAACGATTCTTAATTTGTTATGTTTCATTTTCTTACTCCTCTGATTTCCTTTTATACAATCCTTTTTATCAGTGGCCGACATGATAGAGATTATCGTTTTCATATTCAGGCTCACTTGTAAGATGAATACCCAGTCTTCTGTAGAACATCATATCAACGCTTGAGGGAATAACTGAAAGATGTGCGTCGCAGTTTTTAAGCTGAGGAAGACAAGCAAGTGCCTTAGCTGCGTTTTCATCTGTTGCCGCACTTACAGAAAGTGCCACAAGCACCTCATCAACGTGAAGTCTGGGATTCTTGCTGCCGAGATAATTTACCTTAAGGTCCTGTACAGGCCCGATAAGATAAGACGGAAGAAGCAGAAGCTTATCATCAAGACCTGCAAGATATTTAAGAGCATTGAGCACTGCCGCTGAAGCACAGCCAAGAAGCTCCTTTGTTTTACCTGTGATAATTGTGCCGTCTGAAAGCTCAATTGCTGCAGCGGGACTACCCATTTCTTCAGCAACCTCGTTTGCCACAATTGCAACACGTCGGTCAGCCTTTGAAATGCCTGCCTTGTTCATAAGAAGAAGTATTTTTTCCTGCTCCTTATGAGTGTCTGCACCGAAGCGTTCTTCACACATAGCACTGTAATAACGTCTGAGAATCTCCTGGTTTGCTGCATCTCTTACCGCTTCATCGTCTGTGATGCAGTTGCCCGCCATATTTACACCCATATCTGTAGGTGACTTATAGGGGCAGGAGCCGTAAATTTTTGTAAAAATTGCTTTAAGCACAGGGAAAATTTCAACGTCACGGTTATAATTGACGGTAGGTATGCCGTAAGAATCAAGATGGAAGGGGTCAATCATATTCATATCGTTAAGGTCTGCAGTTGCAGCCTCGTAAGCAAGATTAACGGGATGATTGATTGAAAGATTCCAGATGGGGAAGGTTTCAAATTTTGCATAGCCTGCTTCGATACCGCGGAGATGGTCGTGGTAAAGCTGAGAAAGACAGGTAGCCATTTTACCGCTGCCGGGACCCGGTGCTGTTACAACAACAATTTTTCTTTCGGTTTCGATATATTCGTTTTTACCGTAGCCCTCATCTGAAACTATAAGAGGTACATTTGAAGGATAACCTGCAATTTTGTAGTGAGTGAAAACCTTGATACCCAGATCTTTAAGGTTATCTCTGAATTTGTCGGCAGAAGCCTGTCCGCTGTACTGAGTGATTACAACACTGCCAACATAAAGGCCTACACTTCTGAAAAGGTCAATAAGTCTTAAAACCTCTTTGTCGTAGGAAATGTTGAGGTCACGTCTGAGCTTTTTCTGTTCAATTGCAGTAGCACTGACTGCAATTACAATTTCAGCCTCATCCTTTAATTTAAGAAGCATTTTGAGCTTACTGTCAGGCTGAAAGCCGGGAAGCACTCTTGAAGCATGGTGGTCGTCAAAAAGCTTTCCGCCGAATTCAAGATAAAGCTTTCCGCCGAACTGACTAACCCTTTTTCTGATTTGCTCTGACTGTGTTTTGATGTATTTATCATTATCGTAACCGATTTTCATCATAATCACTCCCTTAAGAAACTTACAACTTTTATAATACCACAAATTTTACCTGTTTTCAACCGATTTTAATCACAATAGTTACATAAAATAATAACAATATTATGACAAATTATCACCTGCTATTTACTTTTTCTTTTCTTGTGCTATAATGTACACTGTTTGAATAAATTCAAGGAGGAGTTTTATGACTAAGCTCAAGTCAGAACTGACTGTTTTTAAAAAGCAACTTTCCCTGCCCCTTGCAATTTTTGTTTATCTTTCAAGAGCAATTTTTCTTGTTTCCGCTTTTGCGGTGCCCTCATCGGCAGTATTTTCCCTTGTAGCTTTTCTTCTTACATATCTTGTAAGCTTTCTGCACATTATATCAAAGGAAGGCTCATTTATAAATGCGCTCAGCCACAAGGTTACTGCTCTGATTTCTTTTGCTTCACTTATAAGCTGTTTTATCGGACAGACTTTGGGTGTGCTTGCAAAAATTCCTGACTACGATATAGTAATGAGTCTTGTAACAGGTATTACCGGAACACTTTTCGGTTACTATTTAACAATGTCAATGAAAAAAGTGGAAAACAAGCGTGACTGCTCTTTTATTGCAAGCTCATCTCTCTTTGTGAGCGGTACACTTATCTTTTTCCGCGAGATGCTTGAGTTTTTCTCAGACTATCTTTTCGGCACAAACTATGTTCACGCCGAACAGATTGGTGATGACCACTGGTTCTTCCGTCTTCTGGGTGTGGGCAGTAACATTCCCCAGCAAAGACCTCTTTTTGACACTGATGAGGATATGCTTATTTCTCTTATCTCGTCAGCTATTACAACTGTTGCTCTCTACATTTTTATGAGAGTAAAAAACAAAGTTCTGTTTACAAAGAAAGAAAAGCAGAAGCTTTCTTTTAAGGCTGTGCCCGAAAGAATCTACAACAAAATCTGGGCCGAAATTGAAGCAATAAAAGCAGACACAAGCGTTGTTGATATGATTACCTGGTGGTGCACAAGAAGCGCTATGATATATGCCGCAATTACAATAGAAGACAACGCTGAACGAATTCTTATAATTGCAAATCTTCTTGCAACCT
>JAFOXT010000016.1 GCA_017425745.1 Clostridia bacterium
AAAAACATCTGTGTAACAAGAAATTCTGCGCCTGCGTCAACCTTTTCTTTAAGATGACGGATATCGTCAAAGGAGCTGTCGCTTTCAGGGTGAGCTTCGGGATAGCAGGCACCGCCGATGCAGAAGCCGCCGTATTCCCTGATTTCTCTTGTAAGCTCGGAGGCATAGTGATAGTCAAGGTGCTCCTTGCTCATACCCTCGGGAATGTCACCGCGAAGAGCGAGAATGTTTTCAATGCCCTTTCTCCTGAGAAGGTCAAGCTGTGACTTGATTTCGTCCTTCGTTGAGCTTACACAGGAAAGGTGAGCGAGAGAGGGCACGGAAAAGTTGTTCTGCAGATTTTCTGCAATTGAAACAGTATACTGTGAAGTGCCGCCGCCTGCACCGTAGGTAACGCTCATATATGAGGGGGCAAGAAGAGCAATTTCTTCCGTAGCTTCTTTTACGCTTTCGAAATTGTCGCTTGTTTTAGGCGGAAAAACCTCAAAGGAAAGAGAGGGCTTTTCGCCGTTTATGATGTCAATGATTTTCATTTATATCACCTGAATTTTACTGTTGATTAACGGACACGGCAAGCCGTGTCCATTCAACAGAATTGTTTATCTTTTGTAGTTGCTTTGCATTTGAACGGAGCAGTAGGGTCAGTTTTTAAGTGAGTGCATAGGTGCGGGAATTCTGCCGCCGCGGGAAATAAAATCTACTGATGAAAATTCGTGAACGGGCATAACGGGAGCTGTGCCTAAAAGTCCGCCGAATTCAACCATTTCACCGATTTTCTTGCCGATTGCAGGAATGATTCTCACTGCAGTTGTCTTTGTGTTTACAACGCCGATAGCAGCCTCGTCAGCAATAATTGCTGAAAGGGTTTCTGCTGAGGTTTCACCGGGCACGGCAATCATATCAAGGCCTACTGAGCATACGCAGGTCATAGCTTCAAGCTTGTCAAGGTGAAGTCCGCCCTTAACAACGGCTTCAATCATACCCTCGTCCTCACTTACGGGAATAAAAGCACCTGAAAGACCGCCAACGTGGTTACTTGCCATTACGCCGCCTTTTTTAACTGCGTCGTTAAGCATAGCAAGTGCTGCAGTTGTGCCGTGAGTACCGCAAACCTCAAGACCCATTTCTTCAAGGATTCTCGCAACGCTGTCGCCCTTTTCGGGTGTGGGTGCAAGAGAAAGGTCAACAATACCTGCAGGTACACCTAAACGTCTTGAAGCCTCCTGAGCAACAAGCTGACCCATACGGGTGATTTTGAATGCAGTTTTCTTGATTGTTTCAGCCACAACGTCAAAGGGCTGACCCTTGCACTTCTGAAGTGCGTGATAAACTACACCGGGACCGCTTACACCGACATTGATTACGCATTCGCCTTCGCCTACACCGTGAAAAGCACCTGCCATAAAGGGGTTATCTTCAACTGCGTTAGCAAAAACAACAAGCTTTGCGCAACCAAAGCCATGCTCTGAAGCTGTCATCTGAGCAGTTTTCTTTATAATTCTTCCCATAAGTGCAACTGCATCCATATTGATGCCGGCCTTTGTGCTCGCAACAGAAACGCTTGAGCATACTCTTTCTGTCTGAGAAAGAGCAGAGGGGATTGAATTGATAAGATTGATGTCGCCGTTAGTCATACCCTTGTGTACAAGAGCAGAGAAACCGCCTATAAAGTTAACACCGCACTCCTTTGCAGCTGCGTCAAGAGCTTTCGCAATAGGTGTGTAGTCTGTTTCCTTGCAGGAAGCAGCAACAATACCGATAGGTGTAACGGAAATACGCTTGTTTACAATGGGGATACCGAATTCCTTTTCAATATCCTGTCCTACTTTTACAAGGTCTTTTGCAAGACGAGTGATTTTGTCATAAATCTTTTTTGCAGTTACTTCAACACTGTCACTTGTGCAGTCAAGAAGTGAAATACCCATTGTGATTGTTCTTACATCAAGGTGCTGATTATCAATCATATCAAT
>JAFOXT010000155.1 GCA_017425745.1 Clostridia bacterium
TACACCTACGGCAATATTGAAAATTGTAATAATCCAGAAGTACTTGTTGCCGAGAAGCTGCTTTGCGCCGTCAACGAATTTTACCTTTGCAACGTATTCGTTATGTACAACTGCTCTTTCCTCTGTGCCGAAGTAAGCAAAAAGAACAAGAATAATTGTTGCTACACCGCAGAAGGGGAAAGCCCAACGGTAAAGCTCAATATTGTTCATTGGGTTGTCGCTGTCAGCAAACATAATACCTGCTGCAAGGGGAAGAATAATATTTACAATTGATGAAGGAAGATTTGAAACAAGACCCTTGAAGGCGCCGATGTTTGCTCTTTCCTGTGAAACAGGTGAAATAGTCTGCTCAATGCCTGCAAGGCACTGGCAAAGAAGAGTATGGAAAAATGCACCTATCTGATTTACTATAATAAGTGCAATACCTGCAAGGCTCATTTCAACTGTTGATGCGGCAACACCGAAAAGCGGTATTGAGGGAATATTGAAGCTGAAAAGAATATTTTCAGTCCAGGCAAGGGGAATAAACGGGATAACTGTGAAGCAGATAACAGTAACTGCGGTTGTCCACGGTAAGAAAGGCTTGAATTTACCTTTCTTTGAGTTGAAGTTATCAATTATCATTGAAAGAATGGGTGCACGCAGAAGTCCTACAAGTGACCCGATAATACCGAAGATGAAAACGAAGCCTGATGACACCTTGAAATAGCTTATCATCATAGGAATGTTGATAGCTATTGTTGTCCACTGCAGAATTACACCAAGGGCAGAAAGTGAGCCGCTGCCCATTGCCATACAAAGGAATTCCTTGTAATTTACATAGTAGCCCTGAGGTGGTGTTTTCCAATGGCTTTTAAGGGTTTTGAGTCCGTCTTTCGCCTTTGTAATAAGTGATTGCTTTTCTTTCATAATTCTCTCTCTTTCCTCTGACATCAGTCAAATTTGTATTTGTCCTTGAATTCGTAATACTTGTTTCTGAATGCCGGGTTATCTTTGCTCTTGAATTCCTGAAGGTATTCGTGTACGCCCATGCTGCTGTGTGAAATTTCAATCATACTTGCACAGATATCTGAGCAGTGGTCTGATACTCTTTCAATTGCTGTAAGAATATCGTTATAGATAAGACCCTGTTCGAATGTGCAGTCATCACGCAGCATACGCTCAATGTGGTTGTTCTTAGCCTTTGCTGTAAGCTTATCAATAACCTGTTCAATAGCTTCAACATCTGTAGCGAGCTCAATGTTGTTGTGTCTGAAGGCCTTGCTTGTCATATCCATAGCCTCAAGAACAGCAGTTGCAATAACTGTAAGCTCTTTTTTAGCGCTCTGTGAAAGCTTCATATTGCCTTCCATCATTTCTCTTGCGTGAACGCTGATATGAACTGCGTGGTCAGAGATTCTTTCAAAGCCTGAAATTACATGAAGGAGCTTTGTCATTTCATAGCTGTCTTCTGCAGAAAGGTCTGTAGCACTGAGCTTTACAAGGTAAGAGTTGATAACGTCTTCATACTTGTCGATTTTTTCTTCAAGCTTTTTGATTTTTTCAGCACGCTTTTCATCGTATGATGAAAGCTGACCGAGACCCTTGCTGATTGCCACGCTTGTTTCCTTAACCATTTCGTATGTGCGCTCTCTTGCCTGAGAAAGAGCAACGGCAGGATTGATAAACAGACGTTCATCAAGAAGGGCTACTTCGTCCTCTTCTTCAGTGCCGCTGTCTCGAATCATCATGATTGAAATCTTTTCAAGAACCTTTGAAATGGGAAGGAAGATTGCAGTTTCAATAAGGCTGCAAGCTGTGTGAATGATAGCGATATCAACAGCACTTGCTGACTTATCCACAAAGGTAAACTTGAAAATAAGATCTGCACCGTAGAAGAGGAGCATAAGAATTATTGAACCGAAAACATTGAAGTTGAAGTGAATCATTGCGGCACGCTTTGCATTTTTGTTTGCACCCATTGATGAAAGAAGTGCAGTTACACAAGTGCCGATATGTTGACCGAGGATAATGGGGAAGGCAGCACCTACGGTTACCTGACCGGTTACACAAAGTGCCTGGAGAATACCAACAGAAGCTGATGATGACTGAATGATACCTGTGAGAACTGCACCTGCAAGAATACCTAAGATGGGATTTTTAAACAGAACAAAAAGCTGAGTGAATTCAGGTACATTCTTAAGGCCTGAAACTGCGTCTGAAGCAGTGTCCATACCAAACATAAGCACCGCAAAGCCAAGGAGAATCATACCCAGATCCTTTTTCTTGCTGTCTTTAAGAAATACATAAAGGATAACACCTATAAGAGCAAGAATAGGAGTAAATGAGGTGGGCTTCAGAAGCTGAATGAAAACGCTGTCACCGCTAAGGCCTGTAAGACTGAGAATCCACGCGGTTACGGTTGTACCAACGTTTGCACCCATAATTACGCCAACTGACTGTGCAATTGTCATAATGCCTGAGTTTACAAAGCCGACTACCATAACGGTTGTTGCTGATGAGGACTGAATAACAGCCGTTACAGCAAGACCAAGCAGAAAGCCGGTATACTTGTTGGATGTGAATTTTGAAAGCAGTCCTGAAAGCTGACCTCCCGCTTTCTTTTCAAGTGCTGAACCCATATAGTTCATACCGAAAAGGAAAAGCGATATGCCGCCGATAAAGGTTAAAACGTCAAAAATTGTCATACACAATTCTCCTTTGCTTGGGAATAAAAGTCTGCGTAATTTGATTTTAACATATATGTAGCAATAATTCCACAAATTTTGGAAAAAAAGATATAAAAAATACAGCCCCTTATCAAGTGAAAAAGGGCTGTAAAATTTTAACCGAGATATTTTATAGCAGCAAGAGCTGCTGTTGCTCCGTCAGAAACTGCTGTTGCAATCTGTCGGA
>JAFOXT010000156.1 GCA_017425745.1 Clostridia bacterium
CTTATGCACGGCAACCTTGTTCAGGTGCCCTTTGCAATGCTTTCAGGTATAGCTCTCGGTATTTTTACAATCAAAAGCAATTCTATCTGGCCTGCAGTTATTGCTCACGGAATAAACAACGGCCTTTCAATTGTAATTTCTTATATAATAAAAATAGTCGGTGAAGAAAAAGGTATGCTTCTTTACAGCTATGCTATGTATATACTTATTTTAGTCGGAATAATCAGCTGTATACTTTTTGCTGTGCATTCAAAAGCTTTGCGTTTAAGAAAACCTCAGACTGTTCTCAGTTCAGGTGAAAAGGTAACCGGTTTTCTTTTTTCACTGCCCACAATTGCGGCCTTTCTGATTATGGTGCTTATTACAGCTACATCGGTAAAGTAAAGGAAAGAAATATGGAACACAAAAAATTTATGTCACTTGCCCTTTCTGAGGCTGTAAAGGCATCAGAAAAAGGTGAGGTGCCCGTTGGTGCGGTAATTGTAAAAAACAATGAAGTGATATCAACTGCCCACAACCTTACAGAGGAAAAGAAAAGCCCGCTCTGCCACGCAGAATTTATGGCTGTCCAAAAGGCTCTTGAGGCACTCGGCACAAAATATCTTTCAGACTGCACTCTTTATGTAACTCTTGAGCCCTGCCCTATGTGTATGGGCGCACTTCTGCACTGCAAAATCGGCGGGGTTGTTTTCGGTGCCTTTGACGAAAAAACCGGCAGTGTTACAACAAGAGCCGAGCTTACTGAAATGGAATACTTCAGAAAGCCTAAAATCATCGGCGGTTACATGGCAGAGGAAAGCAAAAAACTGCTGAAAGAATTTTTTGAAAAACGCGGATGAATTTTCACTGAAAAAACCGGCAAAATAATAAAGTGAAAAAAAGTAAGAAAAAAATAAAAAAAGTTTCAAAAAACGCTTGACATATCATTTATGTTGTGATATTATATCTGAGCGTTGTGAATGCGGCGTGAAGAAATGGCGGCATAGCTCAGTTGGCTAGAGCATTCGGTTCATACCCGGAGTGTCGTAGGTTCGAGTCCCACTGCCGCTACCAATTTCTACAATAAAGAGTGCAGGATAACGTGTCCTCCTCTTTCATATATAAGGCCCGGTGGTCAAGCGGTTAAGACACCGCCCTTTCACGGCGGTAACACGGGTTCGAGTCCCGTCCGGGTCACCAAAAAGAAAAGTCACACAAATGTGTGACTTTTTTCTTTTTGGAATGAAGCGTGCCTACGGCACATGAAAAATGAAGCAGCCTTCGCTATGAAGCACACCCTTACGGGTGTATGAAAATTGTACGGCACGCTTTGCTTCATGATGAACGCAGTTCATCGCTTCATGTTTGCGGAGCAAACGCTTCATACGAACGAAGTGAGTGCTTCAACTGGTTCTTTTTATTATTCAGACAGAAGTCCGCACAGGAAGATTGATTTGTGTTTTATTCTGCACTATCATATATAAAAAACCGCACAGTTGTGCGGCTTTTATTTTTTTCGAGGTTTATTGTTGAATCTGTTTATTTCTTTATACATTCTTATGCCGTTTAAAACAGGAAACAGTAAAATGAAAATAAAAAGAGCAAGAGTTCCTTTTCGTTCTGTTTCTATATCTTTTACATAATCTGAATAGGAATACAAAATCTCATTATCCGCTGAA
>JAFOXT010000157.1 GCA_017425745.1 Clostridia bacterium
CAACTGGATATTCATTAACAACACTCTTGGTATCAGTTGGTTTACTACCCTTATTATGATACTTATGTTTTTTACACTGCTTTCTGCTTCAGCACTTTCAGCGGTGAGAGTTTATAAAAAAGACTCTCAGAACAAAAAAGCTTACATACCTGCTACGCTTATTGTAACTTTATTTGCTGTTGCATTTTTCATTTTTGCCGTAGGATATTCAACAGGATTTATTATGACCGAAGCAAAAGGTGTTTTTATCTGCAACCTTAAAGAAACAGTTTCTGACAGCATTTATCTTGTCTATATCGGACTTCTTGCAATTTTCCTTCCTGCACTTTCATGTAAAGCTAAAAAGATTATAACCTCCCTTACTCTTGTAGCAGTTCTTCTTATGGGACTTAACAGCTACTACCCTCTTACACCTTATAAAATCACATCAAAGCCTATGGTTATTGATAACGGTTCAGGCTACAGCGTTGTATTTTCAACAAGCGATCGCGGTACTGCTTATATTGAATACACCTTTGAAGGCAAGGCTTACAAGGCATATGATCAGACCGCCGGCAGACTTAACACTGAAAGAAATATTCACAGCATAAAGGTTCCTTATGAGCATCTCAAGGGTAACACTTATACTGTAGGCTCAACAAGAGTTATTGACGAATTCAGCTACAGCAGCCGTCTCGGAAAAACAGTTGTTTCAGGCGAATATATGTTCAAAATAAACGAAAGTGACAATCAGGAATGGCTTGTAATTTCCGACTGGCACACAATGCTTGACAAGGCTTACAAGGCAGTTGACTATATGGGCGAATATGATGCCGTTGTTCTTCTCGGTGACGCAACTCCGGGTGTGGACTTTGAAGAAGAGGTTATCAGAAATGTGGTTCAATTCGGCGGTGAGATTTCAGAAGGCAGTATGCCCGTTATTTATGTAAGAGGTAACCACGAAACAAGAGGCGCTTATGCAAATGACCTTGCAGTTGCTCTCGGTCTTGACGAATTTTATTACACAACTTCTGTCGGTGATTATTCATTCCTTGTTCTCGACAGTGGTGAGGACAAAGACGATTCTCACTCAGAATACGGCGGAATGACCGATTACAACACCTACAGAGCTTCAATGATTGAGTGGCTCAAGGGTCAGGAGGTTGAAAACGATAAGGTTATTGCTCTTTCTCACTCATGGAGAATCAGCGATGTTGAAAACGAGCTTTCACTTGCAGGCTGGGCTGAAATTAACCGTCTCGGCGCAAGAATGATGCTTTCAGGCCACCATCATCAGTGCAGATTCCTCGGTGACGGAAGCGATGCCGAAAAGGAAATCTTCGGACTTTATCCCAATATTGTAGGCTACCTTGACGGTGGTAAGGTCGGCGACGATTACATTGCTTCAAAGCTCACCTTAAGTGCTGACGGCTTTAACATTAAGGCAGTAAGCTACACAGGTACAGAGATTTTTGATGAAAACTTTGAGTGGTAAACTCATAATATATTTAAAAGCTCCAAGCTGACCGCTTGGAGCTTTTAGTTTATTTTGCAACGGGAACATTAATTACAAGGTCTGTAAGAGGGAATGAACAACAGGGATGAATACAACCGAATTTATAGTCGGCAAGTCTTCTGTATTCAAGTGCCTCAGGCACATATACCTTACCTGACAGAAGAGGTGAATGGCAGAAGCCGCATTCACCGCTTCGGCAACGTGCAGGCACTGCAATCTTATTCATTTCAAGTGTCTGCATAACAGAATCCCCTTTCTTACCTGTAACTGTATAGGTTTCGTCCTGAATTGTAACGGTGATTTTAACCTCTTCGGGTACACCGGCAGGATAATTGCTCTCAGAAGCAGGGTTGTGGAATTCACCGAACATTTCGTGACGGATGTATTTCTTCTCCTTGCCAAGCTTTTCAAGCTCACTGTCAAGGAA
>JAFOXT010000017.1 GCA_017425745.1 Clostridia bacterium
AAAAGCTACTTCTTAGGCGTTGTACCCGTAAGGATACAACGCCAGTTTTATTCGCCTCACGGCGAGTTTTATTGCTTCGCAGTTTTATTGTGCTTCGCACAGTGTTATTCGCTTCGCGAGTTTGCTGCGAATAAAATAACACTGAATCCGCAGGATTCAATAACACTATTGTCTAAAGACAATAATATCACTCTGCCGTAAGGCAGAATAACACTTGATAAAAATTAAATTTTAATAGCGCACTTACTCACCACCGTAGATGTAAGCGCAAAAAAAAGAGGTAACACGGTTTTATACGTATTACCTCTTTTTATTTATTTGCTATTCCGTACAATTAGAACCTAATTATTCCATTTCAGCAATTGCTGCCTGAGGGGCAACAAGTCTAGCGATAAAAACCGTCTTAAAACTTTCCTTAACAGTACGTCTTATAGTGAAGTAGCTTTTTTAAATGACTAATGAATAATTGTGGTTTGCTTCGCTCCGATTGTAACTCTTTTATTCCTTTTCGCTTTCAAGCTTCGGCAGCTTATATGTTGCATAAATTCCCACCACAATAAAGAGAAGAACAAAGAAGTGAACAATTACATCAATAAGAATTTCTTCTCTGAAGGGTCCGAAAACAGAAAGGGCAGTGCCCACAATAAGTGCGGCATAGTCGGTGAGATGAAGCACAAGGCAAGCCCACAGACCGAACTTTGTTTTAAGACAAAGCACACAGCACAAGAGGAAAATAACTGCATATACTGCTAATATGCAGTAGGCCGCTGTAGCTGAAAGCGAAACAGTTGTAAATACATTTTCATCGGCTGCTTTAAGGGCAAATTCGGTTATGTATGAGCTGAAATAAAAATTAAAGTTTCCGGTTGTGAAATAGCGCACAATATAAATTATTGCGAGAATCCCTGAAAGGGCGAAAATGCTTTGGGCAGATTTTATATTGGTCTGCATTTTTTTGATTTTATCCTGTGTTGTTAATTTACTCATAGTTACTCCTTTACCATGTGAATTTTGTCAGCTGACCTTCGCAAAGAAGGTTCGGATAATTCCACTGACGTAAGATTTCATAGGTTGCAATTGCAACAGTGTTGGAAAGATTAAGACTTCTTGCCTCATCAATCATAGGAATACGAAGACTTGTTTCAGGGTTTTCCTTCAAAAGGCTTTCGGGAAGTCCTGCGTCCTCTCTGCCGAAAACAATGTAGCAGTTTTCGGGAAACTCGGTTTCAGTAAAGATTTTCTGACCTTTTGTTGTGAAGTAGAAGAACTTTCCGTCTTTGTTTTTCTCGAAGAAATCTTCGGTGCTGTCATAGTATGTTATATCAAGCAGATACCAGTAGTCAAGGCCTGCTCTTTTTAATTTTTTGTCGTCAACCTTAAAGCCCATAGGCTCCACAAGATGAAGTGAAGCGCCCGTTGCCGCACAGGTGCGTGCAATGTTGCCCGTATTCTGCGGAATCTGAGGCTCAATAAGAACGATGTTAAGCTTTCCCATAATTTTTTGTCCTTATCAAAATTAATGCGTATAGTATACCACTCATTTATGAAAAAGAAAAGCATTATGTAAAAATTGTTTGTGATAATTTTTTGAAAGGCACAAAAAATAAGGTTGACCTTTGTTTCAAGGTAAAAAAATAAAAAGGAGAATATTGGAAAAATGAAAAAGAAAAGTATTATGACGGGTATCAGTATCGGTATGGCTGTAGGCGGTGCCGCAGCGTATATGAAGGGCGCAATGATGGGCTCAGGTGCAAGACGCTCAGTAAAGAAAACTCTTAAGAACGTAGAAAGCATTGTAGGCGACATCAGATATATGTTCAAGTAAGGAGTGAAGCTTTTTGAAAAAGGCTTTCAGTCTGATTTTTGCGTTTATTCTTTTGTTCAGCGCAGTTTCCTGCGGTAAAGCTAAGGATAAGGAGATTACCGAAACACCTGATGTGTCTCAGCTTACGCCGAAAATCAATTCTTCAACGGTAATTGACGAGGAAAATCTGCAGTCTGAAAAAACAGAGCTGATTTTTAAGGGCGAAAAGGGTGGTAATACTGCTACGGGACTTATGC
>JAFOXT010000158.1 GCA_017425745.1 Clostridia bacterium
CAGGCAAGACCTATTGGTACACTTTTACAGTTGTTCTGTCAGACTTCAGCGAATCAGCTCCTGCAGGTAAGGTTTATTGTACTGCAATAGACACACTTAATCCCACAATTTATCATACACCCGTTAATCAGGGCTATGCAGGCAACAATCTTGTTATCTCCTGTACTGCAAGCGATAACATTCAGATCGCAAATGTAAATCTCTACTACAGAACAGTTGGTACAGATGCTTGGAAGACACTCTCAATGTCAAAGGTTAACGATAAGTACAATGCGACTATCTTTGGTAGCGATTTAAGCTTAGACGGACTTGAGTATTATATCGTAGCTTCTGACGGCGTAAATACTGTTACAAAGGGTTCAGCAGAGACTCCTTATACAGTTGTAATCAAAGATGCTTCTGCATTATCACGTATCGGTGACGTTGATGGCAATGGTGCAGTTACAACAAAGGATGCTCTTATGCTTATGCAGTGCCTAAACGGTGATTTACTCCTTTCAGATGATGCATTCAAGCGTGCTGACCTCAATGATGACGGCGAACTCTCATCTGCTGAGGCTCTCAGAATCCTCCAGTACATCAACGGTAAAGTTTCAACTCTTGAGATGTAACGGAGGCAGTGACAAATGAAAATTTATAAAAAGCTTAAGCCTTTTATAAGTCTTGTTTGTACGCTATTGATTATCTTTTCTATGGTTAGTATTTCAGTGGGTGCAGTTGATGCTAATAGTGTCACTGCATCCACCAGTGCTACTGTAAAGCAGGGCAATTCAGATTACTGTTATGTTAATATTGCTTCAACAGAAGGCCTTGCGGCTCTTGATGTTACAGTACATTTCGACCCTGCAAAAGTTAAGATACTCGGTGTGTATAACAGTATCAGCTGTACTCTTTATGACAGTGTAACCAATGCTGATAATATTCAGTTTTCTTACATTCTTGATGGTAAAGGTTCAGCGTCCAAAACAAGACTTTTCTATTTCCGATATCAGGTTCTGAGTAATGCTGATGTTGGTGCTTCATATTTTGATATTACTATCGGTGAGGCTTACGATAATTCTTTAAACGATGTTGCAGTTTCAGGCTCTCGTTGTAATTTTACTATTGCAGAAACAATTACTAACAAGACCTGCTCTGTATATGGTAGCAACTCTATGTCAACCTCAATCGAGCAGGAATTTACCATCAGCTATCGTTTCAGTACCTATCAGATCGCTTCAGGTACAGCTGTAATTACCTATGACCCCGAAATGTTCGAAGTTACTAGTGTAACCAACGGAGCTTTTCTTACAAATAAAGTGGTTGATGTCAACACCAGCCTCAGCGGAGAGATATACATCTCTTTCGTTGGCACAGAGTACTATTCAAATACAAACTTTGTATCAGTGACATTTAAGACAATTAAGAATGTAGCTGACACTTCAAAAATCGTATTTAAAGCAGTAGAGCTTATTGATAAGGAGCTTAATACGATTTCTTGTAGCGGCTACACAACAAATGTTAATGTAGCATTTGACGGTACCTATACAGGCGATGCTTCTGCTATGAAGCTTGACGGTACTTTCTCTTATGAGGATATGCAGATTACATTAGTGGTTACCCTTGAGGAGAATTCACGACTCGGTGCAGGTGACTTTGTAATTTCTTTTGACCCTGAACTTGTCTCTTACAATTCTTGCACAAAAGGATTCAGCCCAAGCTTCTTTAATATCAACGACAAGAAGGCCCAAAATGGTGAATTGAAATTCCACATTGTTTCACTTTCGGATATCGTAAAGGAAGAAACAGTTTTAACTGTAGTCTTTGATGTGAAGCAGCCTTATAGCTGTGAAACAGCAGACTTCACTATTAAGGGTACAGGACTTACCGATTCTTTAACTGAGAGCATTATACTCAACTTCGTTGACGAGTCAGTTTGGCTTGAATATCAGGTAACCTTCTGCGACGAAGACGGAACAGTATTACAAACCGGTATGTACCATTATGGTGACGTTATTACTGAACCTGAGACTCCTACAAAAGCAAGTGATGTATATGGTGAATATACATTCAGTGGCTGGGACAAGACGGTTGTACCATGTACTTCAGAGGAAGTTTATACTGCAACATATAATTTAGAATATATTGATTACACTATCGTGTTCAAAAATTGGGATGATTCAGTAATATCAAGTAAAACATATCATTATGGCGACACTGTTGAAGTGC
>JAFOXT010000159.1 GCA_017425745.1 Clostridia bacterium
AAGCAGGCGAAACGGTTAAACCTTTTTGACGATCTGTCAATGATTTCCGTAATGCTTCTGTGGTTCGGCTCACTCTGTGTTTTTTCTCTTGGTTATACAGACGAAATCGCAATTTTCTGGGTTATCGGTGGAATTTCCTGCCTTTACGTATTCGCTATCCTTCTGGGCAGAATTATTTTTGAACGAAAGCACACCGCCGTTAAGGCTGTAGCACTGCTTCTCCTTACAGCTGTTATGCTTGGCGGAATTTACGGTGTTACTCAGCTGAGCCTTAAGGAATACGAAACCAAGTCACAGGAATTTCTCAGCTATAACGGTAATCCTGTTTCTGTTACAGATTTCGGTTTCAGTAAAAAATATACACTCGAAAAAGAGCCTATAGTCAACGTTACACCCCTGGCAGAATATTACATTTTCCGTTCATCAGCCAACGATGATTTCCCCGAGGAAAATTACCCTTATATTTACTACTATGTTTTCAGAAGCGACAGCGAAGAAATTGTTAAGAAAACCGAAAAACACTTCAGGGATAAGGTGCAGCGATTAAATTCAGAGATAAGAGAGCTTGAAGATGAAAAGTGGGATTATCTCTGCATCGAGGTCCACGAGGGAAAAGCGCTTGACTGCGGATACGCAATAAAGGGAAACACCATTATTTATCTTGACATCTGTGACGGTATAAGCTTTAAGGAATTTTTTGACAAAGCATACGAAAAGATATTTTAATCATAAAAAAATGTTAAGCATCGGGACAATCTCTCCCGATGCTTTTTGATATAAATTTGCATAATAACGAATAAAGCGATAATACTAAGCATAGGTTTACAACAGACAACAAGTCTTGTAAAACAAAGAACAAAGGAGATATCTTTATGAAAAAAGCAATTTCGCTTATTCTTGTATTCGGTGTTGTGGCTTCCCTTTTTACCCTTGCAGCCTGCGGTGAAAAAACAATGGACGATGTAACCTCTATGCTTGACGAGGGCTCAACCTTAATGGACGACATCAGCGAGGACCTTTCAGAAAATCTTTCCGAGGCTCTTTCTGATGAAAGCACTGAAGAGGAGTCAACCGAAGACACCACAGAGGAAGCTACAGACGAAACCACAGATATTACCGATGAAGCCCGAAACGGACTTATGGCAGAATAAAAACCGCCCTTGAGGCGGTTTTTTCTGCAGTGTTAAGAGTTGAGAGTTAAGAGTTAAGATTTGGTCGCAGGTTTATGCTTCTGCAAATGGAAAGTAATCGTCTGCGAAGTTAATTAAGATTAAATGGGTAAAGAGTTGATTTTATCCGCCTTTATATTCATTAATGAATGAATTTCTACCCTCCGAATTTATCGCTCTGCTTTGGCGGTATGAATATAAAGGTTCAGTGGTAAGTTGAAACGGATACAATCGGAGCTTTGCTCCCCACATCTCAACTCTTAACTCTCAACTCTCAACACTAAAAAAAGCTCCCATCACGGGAGCTTTTTGTCTTAGTATTTTCTTGAAAGGAGCTTTTCAGCTTCTTCCTTTGTAATCTTACCGCTGTTGCAGTCGGTCATAATCTGT
>JAFOXT010000160.1 GCA_017425745.1 Clostridia bacterium
CGAGCTTTCAAAAAAGCGCAACCACGAAAGCTATGAAAAGCCCCTTAAGGATACACCGCTTGTTGACCGTGAGCTTTACGAAGCTCCTGAGCTTGGCGTTGAAATTGATGATTTACTCAAAACAATGAGTATAGATATCGATAAGCTTCTCGAGGCTGAAAAGGAACTGGAAGCAAAAACTCAGATTATTCCGAACCTTAACGAAAAGTCAGTTTCTTCAGATGAAGCAGAAGCAGAAAAAACACAGGTTATCGGAAAGCTTCCCGAAAAAGGCGGAAAGATAAGCATTTCCGATAAAAAAGACATAGGCTCAACAAGACATTTCAATCTTAAAAATCTTAAGCCCGACAGAGCTGAAGCTGAGAAAAAGCTCAGTATGAGCAGAAAGAATCTTATGCAGAATTTCCGCGTGCTTTCAAAAAAGCGCGACGATGAAGCAATTCTTGAGGAAATTCCCGTAGGTGACGGCAAGGAAAGCATGATGGATAATATCCGTGCAGAAAACGGTGAAGACCTTTTTGATGCCGTTGAAAGAGCAGAGCGCAAGAAAACACGCCGTTCACTTATAAAGGAAGAAAAGAAAAAGGCAGTTGTAAGCGGAAAGGCAGCAGAGGAAGAGCTGAAGAAAACTCTTAAGAATGAAAAAATTCAGCTTATTACTCTCGGCATACTCTTTATTGCCGCAGCAATCCTTTCCTTTATTCCGAAAATAATCGCTTCATCAGATGCTCCGGGAAACGAGCTTCCTTCAGTGGCAATTTTTGCTCTTTTCAATATGGCGCTTCTCGGCTTTACCGCATTTGTTGCAAAGGATTATTACCGTTCATCGGCAATTTCACTTTACTATATGACCGTTGATGCTGACACCTGTCTGCTTCTTTCAGCAGCTCTTGTATTTGTTCAGCAGCTCTTTATCGCAATTTTCCCGCAGAAGTTCTTCCTTGAAGGACTCAGAATGTACAGCTCCGTAATTATTTTCGGAACAGCTATGCGTGTGCTTTGTGATTATTTCAGAACAAGCACAGCCTTAAAGGGAATACAGACCCTTATAAATAATGACGGAATTTCCTGTATTCAGGAGGTTGAAAGCAGAAACGACAGTGCAGTGCTTGCTCACGGACTCAGCAAGGACGGACATCCCAGACTTCTCTACTGTGCAGAAACAGAGATGAAGGAAGGCGTTGTAACCGACATAACCGCAATTAAAACCGACGATAAGTACTACACCTATTCCTGCATCGGCTTTGTTGCTGTTTCAATTCTTGCGTCAATTATTACCCTTATAAAAACAAAGGAATTTGCTTCTTTTGTAACAGCACTTTCGGCAGCGGCTTGTCTGTGTCTGCCTGTAATGTGCGACACTGTAGCTTCAGCTATGAGTTATCTCAGAAACCTTAAGCTTTCAAACATCGGTGCAGCGGCAACAAGCTATGAAGCAATACGTGAAATCGGCAAGTCCAACGCAATTGTAATGGATGCTTCCGACGTGTTTATGGGTGTTGTTTCAAAATTCAGAAGAGTGCCTGCAGGCAGAATTGCAAAAAGCGACAGTGTTGTTTTTGCGGCAGCGACGCTTAAAAAAGCCGGTTCAATTCTTTCAGGCTGCTTTGATGAAATTATAAATCAGATGGGTATTGAAATGCCCGAGGCCGAAGATTTTGCTTATGAAGAAAAGCTTGGCTATTCCTGCTGGATTGCAGACAGAAGAGTGCTTGTAGGTAACAGACAGATGCTTATTGAGCACAGTATTCCTGCTCCTACTGAATTTGAAGAAAAGCAGTATGCAGGAAAAGGCAACGTAATGTATGTTGCAGTTGAAGGTCAGCTTGTTGCTACCTTTGTGGTTTCCTACAGAGTGCTTTCAAAGGCAAGAAAATCAGCAGCAGCCTTTGCAAATACTGGTCTTGTGCTTATGCTTACATCAAAAGAGCCCTGCCTTACTGAGCAGATGGTGGCTTCAGCACTTGGTATCAGCGTAACAAAGGTGAAAAGTGTAAATTCAAAGGGTATCGGCATAATGGAAAGATACCGCAAAAACAAGGCTATGAGAAAATCTGCAGGACTTTTCTGCTCAGGAAAGAGCGGCTCTCTTATTGCTCTTGCAGGTGAGGCTCACAGAATTTACACCTCAAACAAGTTCATTTTCGTGTCCCATATTGTAGCACTTGCAGTTGCTGCAGTAATTGCACTTTTATCAGCTATGTGGAATATAACATCTCTTCTGAATCCCGGATTTATTATATTCTATCTGATTTTCTGGGGAATGATGATTTTATCATACACTCAGAAGGACAGCATTATGAGACGCGTAAGAAAAATAATCAATCAGTACAAAAAGTAATCAGGAAAGAAGGCAATATATTAAATGGCAAAGATTATCAATGTCAGCTCACTTCAGAAGTCATACGGCAAAAAGCTTGTGCTTGACGATATCAACTTTTCAATTGAAGAAGGCTCAATCGTAGGACTTTTGGGTCCCAACGGCTGCGGCAAAACAACCCTTATAAAAATCCTCACAGGCCTTATCAAGGACCATCGCGGAATAGTAAAAATTGATAACGAGGAGCCCGGCCCCTACACAAAAAGCGTAGTTGCTTTCCTTCCCGATAAATCATATCTTCCCGACTGGATGCGTCCTGTTGACGCTATTGCATATTTTGCCGATTTCTACGAGGATTTCGACAAGGAAAAGGCGCTTAAAATGGTAACCGATTTTAACCTTGACCCCAAGCAGAAGCTTAAGACAATGTCAAAGGGTCAGCAGGAAAAGCTTAACCTTATTCTTGTTATGTGCAGAAAGGCAAAGCTTTATATTCTCGACGAGCCTCTCGGCGGTCTTGACCCTGCGGCAAGAAGCGCAATTCTTGACCTTATTATGACTAACTATGCAGAAAATTCAACAGTGCTTATTTCCACACACCTTATCTCCGATGTGGAAAGAATTTTCAACCGTGTGCTTATGATAAGTCAGGGTAAGCTTATTGTTAATTCACACGTTGACGAGCTCAGAGAAAAAGGCAAAACTGTTGACGAAGTGTTCAAGGAGGTGTTCAGCTATGCTTGGTAAGCTTATAAAAAATGAAATAAAACATTCAGCAAGATATACAATGGCAATTTACGGCGCAGCCTTTGCAGCAATGGCTGTAACAGGCATTTCACTTCTTATGGACTCAGGCTGGCTGGGTGCAATTTCCTGCGGTGTGCTTTATGTTGTAGGCTTTGCCGCAGTTGTTGTAACTCTTGTTTCGGTAATTAAGAATTTTTATGACACTCTTTATTCAAGACAGGGCTATCTTACACTTACTCTTCCCGTAAAGGGCAGCTCACTTCTTCTTTCAAAGATAATCGTTTCCTTTATCTGGATTGTGGCGTCAATGGTAGTTATGGGGCTTACTCTCTTTATGATTTTCATTTACGGCAAGGAAAGAAGCGGCGGCACTCTTGAAAGCATGTGGGAAATTGTTTCTGTAAGCGGAATTCTTGATATGCTTCCCTCAAAGCTTGCAATTGTAAAGTTTCTTGTGGTTGTTGTAATTCTTGTTGTTGCAACAATTCTTACCTATGTGGGATATGTTTTCTTTACCGTTACTCTTGCTAACACAAGACTTCTTCAGAGTCATCCCAAATTCTACGGCGGTGTTATTTTCTTCGGAATTATGACAATTGTAAACGCGATAGGAAACAAGCTTACTGAGGTGCTTCCTCTTACTATTAATGTAAGCTCAGAAAATGTTTATTTCTCCTTTACTCAGATGGGATATGAATCTGACGTGCTTTTCTCTTACGGTATAGGCGGAACACTTTTCTCAGGTCTTGTTGCAATCGGTCTTCTTTTTGCAACTGGCTACATTATTGAAAACAAGGTAAACATTAAATAAATAACCTCATTTAAGGAGGAGAGAAATATGGACAACAAAAAAACTATGGACGGCTTTTCAGAGTGGTATTCCGAGCCTGAAATTACAGGCGTTAACCGTTTGCCTTCAAGAGCAACCTTAATGCCATACAGCACATTTGACGGTGCAAAAAAAGGCGACAGATATAAATCTGAAAGATTCTTCGGCCTTTCAGGTATGTGGAAATTCCGTATTTTTGATACATATAAAGAAAAAGTAAAAGGCTTTGAGGAAAGAGATTTTGACTCCTCAGACTGGAATGAAATTCCTGTACCCTCATCATGGCAGATGGAGGGCTACGACTATCCTATTTATTCAAATGTACAGTATCCCTGGGAAAAAATTCAGGAGCCTCTTCCGCCTTTTGCTCCTACAGAATATAATCCTGTAGGATGTTATATAAAGAAATTTACCCTGCCTGAAGCTTTTATGCTTGACAGAGTTATAATCACCTTTGAGGGTGTTGAGTCTGCTTATTATCTCTATGTAAACGGAATAAGAGTGGGCTACAGTGAGGGCACCTTCAGACACAGTGAATTTGATATAACCGATTATCTTACCGACGGCGAAAACACACTCGCTCTTGAGGTTTACCGTTGGTGCACAGGCAGCTGGCTTGAAGACCAGGACTTTTTCCGCCTTTCAGGTATATTCAGAGAGGTTTATCTTTACACAACCAAAAAGCAGTATATTGAAGATGTAAAGGTTCTTGCAGAGCCTGACACAACCGACTATAAAACCGGTGAGCTTACTGCAGAGCTTTCTCTCGGCCTTTCAGACGGACAGACTGAAGGCGAAATGACCGTTTACGATATGGACGGAAATGTGGTTGCTTCTGACTCCGTTACAGTTGAAAACACAGACAGGCTTACGCTTAAAGCGACTCTGCCCTTTGTAAATCTCTGGAGTGCAGAAAAGCCATACCTTTATAACGTTGTAATTGCAATCCGTGACGAAAACGGTGCGCCATACGAATATGTAAGCCTCAAAACCGGCTTCAGACACATCGAAATCAAAAACTCCGTGCTTTATTATAACGGCAAAAGAATTCTTCTTAAGGGCACAAACCGCCACGAATTCTCATGGGATAAGGGCAGAGCAGTGTCAAAGGAGCTTATGATTGAGGATATCAAAATAATGAAAAAGCACAACATCAATGCTGTGCGCACTTCACATTATCCCAACCATCCTGTATGGTACGACCTTTGTGATGAATACGGCCTTTATGTAATTGACGAGAACAATCTTGAAAGCCACGGCACACGCAAAATGGGAAATGAAACTTACCTTCTTCCTGACGGAAGACCTGAGTGGACACCCTCTTGCATGGACAGAATAGAGTCGCTTTATGAAAGAGATAAAAACCATCCGTCGGTTATTATCTGGTCTCTCGGTAATGAATGCAGTGCAGGTGAAAACTTCCTTAAAATGCACGATTATCTTCACGAGGTTGACGGTACAAGACCCGTTCATTACGAATCAATCTGGGGAGAGCCTGAGCTTTTTGACTTCAACAAAAATGTAACAGACGTTTATTCTCAGATGTATCCTATGCCCTGGGATCTTGAAAACGATATGAAAAGGCTGCCCGAAAAGCCCTGGATGCTCTGTGAATTTTCTCACTCAATGGGTAACTCCTGCGGCGGCAATCAGAAATATCACGATCTTATGGATAAATATCCCTCATTCTTCGGCGTTTTTGTATGGGACTTCGTTGACCAGGGCGTTAAAACAGAGAAGGACGGCGTAACCTTTATCGGCTACGGCGGTGACAACGGAGAGATTACTCATGACGGTTGGTTCTGCGGAAACGGACTTGTTTTTGCAGACAGAAAGCTTAAGCCTGCAATTCAGGAAATAAAGCGCCTTTATCAGAATGTTTCATTCAAAAATATTGATGCAAAAAAAGGCGTGTTTGATATTACAAACAATTTCCTTTTCACCAATCTCAGAGATTACAATCTTCATTGGCAGTTAATCAGCGAGAACAAGGTGCTTTCAAGCGGAGATCTCAGCGTTGATATTGCGCCTTACGAAACAAAGAGAATCAGCCTTAATATTGCAAATGTGCCTGAAACAGAGTGCTATCTCAATGTTATGTTTGAGCTTAAGGAGGCAACCTCCTGGGCAAAGGCGGGTCACAATATAGCAAAAGCTCAGTTTGTAATTAATGAATATGCACTTAATAAGACCGACATTGAAGGTGCAGAGGTTGAAGTTATCAAAAATTACGGTGCAGTTACCGTTAAGGCAGGAGAGCTTGAGGTAGGCTTTTCAAGAAGAAGCCATAAGCTTTATTCCATTAAGAAAAACGGCAAGGAGCTTCTTGCAGATGAAGTTCAGCTCAACTTCTGGCGAGCACTTACCGATAACGACAGAGGTAACAAGCAGGAGGTACGCTGCGGCACATGGAGAAAAGCAGGCCTTCTTGCAGGAACAGAAATTGGTGAAGTCAAAAATTACGGCACAAAGGCTACAGTTCAGCTGAAATTTACAACATATACAGCGCCCATGTCGAGAGGTGAAATTATCTTTACAATCGGCAGTAAGGGTATCCACGTTGACTATAGCTTTACTCCTGATGAAGAGCTTCCTGAAATTCCCGAGATTTCTGTTGTGTTCCCCTTCAAGGACGAGTATGAACGCCTTGAATACCTTGGCAGAGGGCCGATGGAAAACTATATCGACAGAAACACAGGCGCAGATATCGGTCTTTATAAAACTGCGGTTGACGACCTTTTTGTGCCTTATCAGAAGCCTCAGGAATACGGCAACAGAACAGGTGTGCGCTATGCTGTTCTTGCAGGTTACCCCGATAAAATAAAGTTTGAAGCAGATAAAGAAATGGAATTCAACGTAAGCAGAAATACTGTTTATGAAATTGAAGAGGCTCTGCATATTCATGAGCTTCCGAAGAGCGACAAGCTTTATGTAAGAGCAATTCTCAGACAGATGGGTGTTGGCGGATATGACAGCTGGGGCTCACATACACTGGACGAATACAAAATCTTTGCCGGACAGAAATACGAGTACGGCTTCAATATGATTTTTTAATTGAAGGAGGCCACTTTAAATGAAAAACAAAGGTGAACCCTTAGCTACAATGATGGCGCTTACAACTCTTGTGATTATAGGTGCCTCAACAAAGCACTGCATAAAAAAATACAGTCATATGGATATGCCCAGACACGGTATTCTCGTACATTTTAAAAAGAGAAGCCACGCGTGGAAAGTGATATAAATGAAAAGACAGTATGGCACAAAAGGTGCAGTGAAAAAAACGGCAAAAGGCAACGGCTGTGAGCTTTACAAAAAGTGTGGCGGCTGTCAGCTTCTCAATATGGACTATGATGAACAGCTCAGCTTCAAGCAGGTGAAAACTATTCGCCTGCTTGGGCGTTTTTGCCATGTTGATGAAATTATCGGTATGGAAAATCCCTACCATTACCGCAACAAGGTGCAGGCTGCCTTCGGCACAACAAGAGGTGGCAAGATAATTTCAGGTGTTTATCAGTCCTCCACACACAACATTGTAAGTGTGGACAGCTGTAAGCTTGAGGATAAAAAAGCAGATGAAATTATTGTCAGCATCAGAAAAATGCTTCCTGAGTTCAAGCTTACCGCCTATAACGAAGACAACGGCAAAGGCTTTCTCCGTCACGTGCTGGTAAAGCGCGGATTTTCAACGGGGGAGATTATGGTTGTGCTTGTAACGGGTACAAATATTTTCCCCTCAAAGGCAGATTTCGTAAATGCGCTTCTTAAAAAGCACCCTGAAATCACCACAATTATCTGGAACATCAATGACAAAAAGACAAGTCTTGTTCTTGGCGATAAGCAAACAGTGCTTTACGGTAACGGATATATTGAAGATATTCTTTGCGGTAAACGTTTCAGAATTTCTGCAAAGAGCTTTTATCAGATTAACCCCGTGCAGACTGAAAAGCTTTACGGCACGGCTATAGATTTTGCTCAGCTTACGGGTAAGGAGCGTGTCTTTGACGCATACTGCGGAATCGGTACAATCGGACTTGTTGCCTCAGATAAAGCAAAAGAGGTAATCGGTGTTGAGCTTAACCCTGATGCAGTGAAGGACGCAAAAACAAATGCAAAGCTTAACAATTGCGAAAACATCAGCTTTTACTGTGACGATGCAGGAAAGTTTATGGTTGCAATGGCAAGGGAAAAAGAAAAGGTGGATGTTCTTTTTATGGACCCACCAAGAGCAGGCAGCGACCTGCCTTTCCTGAAAAGCGTAGCAACTCTTCAGCCGAAAAAGGTGGTTTATATATCCTGCAACGTTGAAACTCAGGCGAGAGATATAGCTTTCCTTTGTAAGAACGGATATAAGGTTAAGAAAATTCAGCCCGTGGACATGTTCCCCCATACAAACCATGTGGAGAGTGTTGTTCTTTTGTCCCAACGCAGACCTGACACACATATAGACATAAAACTTGACCTTTCAGAGCTTGATATTACTGCCGCTGAAACCAAGGCGACATATCAGGAAATCAAAGATTATGTGCTTGAAAAATACGGGCTTAAAGTGTCAACTCTTTACATATCACAGGTTAAGGCAAAGTGTGGAATAACAGAGCGTGAGAATTATAACAAGGGCAAAGAGGGACACAAAGTGCCGAAATGTCCAAAGGAAAAAGAAGATGCTATTATGGATGCATTGAGGCATTTTAGGATGATATAATCATAGGCAACAAAGATTGTCTTTATTTAAAAAACTACGATAAAAAAGTTGTTATGATTTGAGGTAGAAAAAATGTATCTTAAATATATTCAAATTGTTAACTACAAAACTTTGAAATCTTCAATTTTCAAATTTGAAAAAGGTGC
>JAFOXT010000161.1 GCA_017425745.1 Clostridia bacterium
GACGGTATTGTTATTACTGAAGATTCAATTTCTTCACTCCGCCGTTTCAAGGATGACGTTAAGGAAGTTGCTTCAGGCTTCGGATGCGGTATCGGTCTTGAAAAGTTCAACGATATCAAGGAAGGCGACATTTTCGAAGCATTTATGATGGAAGAATACAGAGATTAATCTGCAACGCAGATTAATCTAATGAATAATGAATGATGAATAATGAATAGTGAATAATTATGGTTTTACTGAGCTTTTGCGAAAAATCAGAAGTTCAGTGCATCATTCATTGTAATATGACAAACGAAAGGAACCCTATATGGCAGGATTCAGAATTAACAGAGTATCGGAAGATATAAGACGTGAGATAATTGCAATTATCCGTGAGCTTAAGGATCCGAGAGTTATGGGCAAAATGCTCACTGTTGTGCGTGTTGAGGTTGCCTCAGACGCTTCCTTTGCAAAGGTTTACGTAAGTGACCTTAAGGGTATTGACTCAGCTAAGGAAGCCGTAAAGGGCCTTACTGCTGCAACGGGTTATATAAGACGTGAGGTGGGCTCAAGACTCCACCTGAGAAAAACTCCCGAGCTTAAATTTATCGCTGACGATTCAATTGAACAGGGCTTCAATATGTTCAAAAAGCTCAGCGAAACCAGAGGTGAGTAAGATGCTTACTGATTTTAGTACGGCGGTTTCAATGCTCAGAAATGCAGATAAGATTCTTATTCTTACTCACAGAAATCCCGACGGAGATACTCTCGGCAGCGGTTTTGCACTGCTGAGAGCCTTAAGACAGCTTGGCAAAAGAGCAAGGCTTTTAAATGCAGATTCTATCAATGAAAAATACTCCCACCTTTATGAAGGGCTCAGCGAGGATGATTTTGAGGAAGAGTTTATCGTTTCTGTTGACGTTGCAGAAAAAAAGCTTCTCGGCGATTTAATGGAAAAGTATGCTGATAAGGTTGACCTTTCAGTTGACCACCACGGCACAGGTAAGCTTTTTGCAAAAAACACCTATTGTGAGTCTGAAAGTGCTTCAGCCTGCGAGATTCTTTATGAAATCATCAAGGCCTTGGGTGTGAAAATTGATAAGGGTATTGCAGACTGCATTTATACCGGCTGCAGCACAGATACGGGCTGTTTTAAATATTCAAATGTTACGGCAAGAACTCACAGAATTGCTGCTGAGCTTATTGAGTACGGTGCAGACCACAGCAAAATAAACGAGAAAATGTTTGACACAAAGAGCATAAACAGTATTATGCTTGAAAGAATGTGCTACGAAACTCTCGAAAGCTTCGGTGACGGCAAGGTTGCAGTTATTACCGTAACAAAGGAAATGCTCAGAAAAAGCGGCACTGATAAATCTGCCCTTGATGCAATCAAGCCTATTACAAGGCAGATTGAAGGGGTAGAAATCGGTCTTACCGTTAAGGAAGAGGATAACGGTGCTGCAGGTATTTCAATCCGCACAAGCGAAAACTATGATGCATCAGCAATCTGTGCTCATTTCGGCGGCGGCGGACACATAAGAGCAGGCGGCTGTGAAATTAAAGACACAACCGAAAACGCAAAGGAAAAAGTAATTGACTATATCATAAATAATGTACTGTAAGGAGTGATAAGTGTGACCGGATTTGTATTTCTCGATAAGGAAGAGGGTATAACCTCTTTTATCGGTGCAGCTAAAATGCGCAGAATTTTTTCAGAGAAAAAAGCGGGTCACACGGGCACTCTTGATCCTATGGCTACGGGTGTTCTGCCTATAGCCTTAGGACACGCAACAAGATTTATTGAGCTTATACCGAGCCATGATAAGGCATACAGAGCCACATTTCTGCTCGGCAAGACTACCGATACCCTTGATATTACGGGTGCGGTGCTTACCGAAAATGAGGTTACGGCAAAAAAAGAGGACGTTGAAAAGGCTCTTTCAAAATTCAGGGGCGAAATTTCTCAGCTTCCTCCTATGTATTCCGCAATCAAGAAAAACGGTGTAAGACTTTATGAGCTTGCAAGACAGGGCATTGAAATTGAAAGAGAAAGCCGAATGGTGACAATTTATTCCCTTGAGCTTGTTTCTTCTGACGAGGAAAAGAACGAATATGTTATTGATGTTGAATGCTCAAGCGGTACTTATATCCGTTCACTTATATCTGATATAGGTGAGGAGCTTTCATGCGGTGCTGTTATGACCTCACTCAGAAGAACAAAGGCAAACGGAATTTCAATTGAAAAATGCTATACTGCAGAACAATTGGAAAAGCTTAAAGAAGAGGGCAGACTCAGTGAAGCTCTCACAAGGGTGGACGAATTTCTGTCTTATCCGAAATTAAAGGTAAGTGCACCTCAGGCAAGACGTTTTTCAAACGGCGGTGCACTTGCTACAGACCGTTTCGGCGGCAAAAAAGAACCGGGATTATATCTTGTATATTCTCCCGACAATGAATTTTTAGGTGTGGGTGAAATTGACAGTGAAATCACTGAGCTTTCACCAAAAAGAGTTTACAGAGGTGAATAAGCAAGGTGCTTTGTCTTACTAAAGAAGAAAGAGAAAAAGGAACGGCGGTAGCTCTCGGCTACTTTGACGGTATTCATATAGGTCACAGAGCTGTTCTGCAGAAAGCTCTCAGTTACGCTAAGGAAAAAGACCTTGTACCCACCGTAATGCTTTTTGACATTCATCCGAGAAAGCTTGTTTCAGGCTCCCTTCCTCCGATGCTTATGAGCGAAAATCAGAAAAGGGAAGCTCTTAAGGAAATGGGCTTCAGAGTTGTGGATTTCAATTTCAGAGAATCCGTAAATCTCAGCCCTGAGGAGTTTACAGAAAAAATTCTTCTTGAAAAGCTTAACGTAAAATTCGTTTCCTGCGGTTACGATTACCGATACGGAAAAGGCGGAAAGGGCAACGCAGAAACCTTAAAGGAATCTCTCGGCAAAAAGGGAGTGGAGGTTTTTACTGTGCCTGCAGTTGAGCTTAACGGAGAGGTTGTAAGCTCAACAAAAATAAGACAGCTTATTGCTGAGGGTGAAGCGGAAAAGGCCAACAGTATGCTCGGCAAGGAATTTTCCTATCACATTCTTGTTGAAAAAGGTGACGGAATAGGTCACACAATCGGCACACCTACAATCAATCAGTATTTCCCTGAGGACTTTATTGTGCCGAAATACGGCGTTTATGCCTCAAGGGTAAAAATAGAGGGTGAGCTTTATCCCTCAGTTACAAATGTGGGCATAAGGCCTACAGTAGGCGGAACCTCCCTCAGAAGTGAAACCTGTATTTTTGATTTTTCAGGTAATCTTTACGGCAAAGAGGTAGAGGTATATCTTGTAAAATATCTTAGAGAGGAAAAGAAATTTTCCTCAGTGGACGAGCTTAAAAAAGCAATTGAAAGCGACATTCATAAATGTAAAGAGGTTTTAAAAAATGAAAAAAGAAAATCTTAAAGCAATATTTTTTGATTTTGACGATACACTCCAGAGCAGAAAAGGAGCTTACAGACTTTACTGCGAAAGCTTTCTTACAAAGTATTTTCCTGATATAGACGAGGAAGAAAGACTCAGAAAGCTTGACGAAATGGAAGAATATGTAGACGGCGGTTATAAGGACAGAGAGGTTTACTTCCCTGAAATTATTGACCTGTGGAAGTGGGACAACCATCCTCCCATGCAGGAGCTTTACGATTCCTTCAACTATGATTTCGGAAAATATATTGTTCTTCTTGACGGAGCAATTGATGTTTTAAATAAAATTAAAGAAAAAGGGTATATACTTGGTTGTATAACAAACGGTGTATCCTCACTTCAGAATATCAAGCTTGACACTGCAGGCATCAGAGATATGTTTGACGTTGTTGTGGTTTCAGGTGATATCGGTATCTATAAGCCCGACAGAAGAATTTTTGACGAGGCTATCAGACGTGCAGGCGTTAAAAACGAAGAAGCAATGTTTGTTGGCGACCATCCCGTAAACGACATTGAAGGTGCACTTTCAGCTGATATGCAGGTTATCAGAATGAACTACGGTGATTTCAAGGGCAAGGGCCTTGGTAAAGCAGGCGTAACTGCAGAGATTGAAAGCATTACCGAGCTTCTCAAATATATCTGATAAAGCACCGTCTGACACTTTTCAAAGGAGATTTAAAGAAAATGATTTGTAAAAAGTGTGCAAATGAATATGACGATAGCCTTGAAGTATGTCCTGTTTGTCAGACAGAAAACAAAAAGAAGAATTTCAAGGTAACAATAGATGCCGGAAAGCTTGACGGAGCTTCAGAAGCTGTTTATGATGATTCCGTGAAAAAGCCGGGCAGAAAAGAAATCAGACAGGAAAAGGCTAAGGAAAAAGGCAAAGAAAAGCTGAGAAGTATGGGCAAAAAGGAAAAGGGTGCCACACGCTTTATTGTTTCAGCGGTATGCGTTATGGCTGTGCTTATGGCTTCTCTCAGCTGTCTTAGTATTTTCACTGATGTTTTCAGTAAGGATGACACAGTTAAAACCATGGCTCTTTCATCACTTTCACCGGTTGATGCAGGAGAGCTTGAGGCTTATCTTTCAAAGCTTTATGTTCTTACGGGCTTTGAGCTTGACGATGATACTGCTTCAGATGAGTTTTATGTGAATATTATGCCTGAAAATGAAAACGGACTTTACAGAGGTCTCGGCAATTCAGCAAAGCTTGTTACTGATGAGGCTGACCCTGCAGACCGTTTCAAGGGTGAAGAGGACAGTTATTCCTACTATAAGCTTCCTATTGATAAGGTTGACGGAATTATTGAAAGCTTCGGCCTTGTGCCTAATCATACGCTTAACCTTAAAAATGCTTACTGCTACAAGGATTACTATTACTTTGAGGGTCTTGAAAAAAGCTCACTGCCTGCAGTTGAGGCTGATGTTGTTTCTTCAAAAAGAATTCAGGACGGCAGCTATTATGTTGACTGTGTTTTCTATAACAACTCAAAGCAGGAAGGCAAGATTTATGTAATTGCCAAAAAGGACGAAGCAAATGAAGGTAAGTGGATTATTTCAAGAATAAGCAGCGAGCCCATTTTTGACAACAGCGGAATTATGGCTGAAAATGACGGCGTTTTCCGTTACGAAATGAAGCGAGAGCTCTTTGAGGGTAAGCTCAGCGACGGTACAGTTTTCTGTGAATACTCAATTGAATATCCTTACTTCAAGGGTGATTCAATGGCTGAAAGAGCTGCTAACCTTCTTTACAGTGAGGTGCTTTCAAAGTATAAAAACAGTGCTGAAGAGGCTGACAAATATTTTGAAGATTATAAGGGCGACAAGGACGAGCTTCCTATTGTTGTGCACATTTCCTCAGAGGTTACCTATTCGGACGAAAAATACATTTCAACAATTGTTGATATAAGCGAATACAACCCTGAAGACCTTGAAGAGGACAGCATTCTTTCAAAGCGCAATATTGAGGGCTATATTTTCGATGCCGAAACAGGCGAGTACCTTTCAAAGGATGAAGTGCTGGGTAATAATTATCAGCTTATTTATGACCTTCTTTACAGAATTCAGGGCGACTATGAATATGCTGACCTTATTGACGAAAACGTAAAAAGACCCTCAGATATTCCTGCCAACAATACAATCGGTAAGGAAATTTATGAGTGCGGAAGCGCAATGACTCCCAACGGCTATGTGTTCTGTGTTGTTACCGAAGAAGGCTTTGTAAAAAGTGTTCTTCTGCCTGATGAGGTTATAGCTTCAATTAAAGAATGATTTATGAGGGCTGTTGCGGTTTGCAATGGCCCTTTATGTCATTTCACGCTGATTACACACAGAAATAGTTTAATGGTTCTGTAAAAAAGACTCACGGAAAGGAGTAAGAAATATGACTATACTTGTTGTTGACGATGATATAAGAATTAATGAGCTTTTATGCGACATTTTTTCGGTAGAAGGCTATGAAACAATTTCAGCCTTTGACGGTGAACAGGCTCTTAAAAAGCTGGAGAAAAATAAGAATATAGACCTTATCGTTCTCGATGTAATGATGCCCGAATTTGACGGCTGGGAAGTTCTTAAATATGTTAAGGATAACACCGACTGTAAGGTGCTTATGCTCACTGCGCTTTCTGACGAAAAAAGCGAGGTAAAGGCAATCAGAAGCGGTGCTGACGATTATGTTGCAAAGCCCTTCAAGCGTGCAGTGCTTCTTGAAAGAGCAAAAAGACTTATTCAGGAAAGCGCAAAGGAGAAAAGCAGAAGGTATGAATGTGAAGGACTTGTTCTCTCTGTAATGGAGCACAAGGTTTATATTAACGGAAAAGAAGTGAAGATGACAGCAAAGGAATACAATCTTCTGCATCTTCTTATGAAAAACAGTTCAATTGTGCTTTCAAGAGAAACAATTCTTGACAAAATCTGGGGTTATGTTTATGACGGTAACGACAGAACAATTGATACCCACATAAAAATGCTCAGGCACTCCATAGGTGACTACAGCGACAAAATAAGAACCGTCAGAGGTGTAGGCTACAGCTTTGAGGGAGAGGTAAAGGTTATATGAAAAAATCCCTCAGAACAAAGGTAATAGCCGTTTTCCTTGTCAGTGTGGTTATGTGCATGCTTTTGCTTAATCTTCTGTGCGGATTCTGCCTCAGATATATCTTTATTTATGATACCCGTAAGGCTATGGTGAGCTATTCGGAAATGATTGAAAACGATATGCAGAACGGAAGCCGTAATATGGTATCCATTCTCCGTGGGCTAAACGACTCCTATGCTGTTACTGCAAGCGCAGTTGACAGAGATGCCAATGTGTTTTTCAGCCACCGACATCTTATTGATGATGAAGTAAAGCAATCCTATAAAAGGTGGATGGCGCTTTACGAAATAAAAAAGCACACAAAAAGCGATTCGGAATATTATTTCCAGAAGGAAAAAGACGATGAGGGCAGTGTTGATAAGCTTATTTTTGTAACAAAAACAAAGCAGGACATTTTCCTTATAATGACCAAGGAAATAAAAGGTATTGACCAGGATATAAGGGTTGTTTCCATTCTTCTTTCGGCAATGAGCATTATAATTGCTGCAATCGGCACAGTGGTCTGGAGCATTGCAACAAGACCCTTTACGACTCAGATTGAAAAAATGAGCCGGATTACAAACAAAATGGCAAAGCTCAACTTTGAGGAAAAAATCAACTATTCCTCCGATGATGAGGTCGGAATACTTGCGAGGTCAATTGACAGTATGTCTGACGAGCTGAAGGAGAGTATTGAAAACCTTAAAGAAGACCTGGAAAAAAGAAAATGCACCCTGAGAGACCTTGCACACGAAATAAAAACCCCTGTTACAACAATCAGAGGTTATACGGAAAGCATTGAATATTTCTGCAAGGATAACGAAAAGGTGCAGAGATACTGCAATATTATGCTTGACGAGTGCGACGAGGTTACAGCGCTTATCAACGAGATGCTGATGATGTCACTTCTTGAAAGCGACGAATATATTCAGCAGTCAGAAAATATAAGCATATCAAGGCTTCAGCACGAGCTTATGATAAGAATAGAAAATGAGTTTGCAGATGCCGGTGTAAAGGCTGATTTTGAAGCAGCAGAGCTTTTCTGTAACGCTGACCTTATTGAAAGGGCGCTTCTCAACTTTGTAAGCAACGCAGTAAAATACGGCGAAAAGGATAAAGAAATTATCCTTACAGGTAAAAATGAAAAGGACAGATATGTTTTCTCTGTAAGCAATTACGGAGCTGAAATAAACGGCGAAGAGCAGAGAAAAATATGGGAGGCCTTTTATAAAAACGATAAATCCCGTAAAAGAGGCGGAGGTCACGGTCTGGGACTTTCAATTGTAAGCCGTATTGCAAAATCTCACGGCGGAGATGTTGACCTTAAAAGTGAAGAGGGCATAAACACATTTATTATGTGGATACCTCTGATGTAAAAACAAAGGAATTTGATTATATTTGTGGGTTTACTTCTTATTTTTGGAGTAAATCCACAGTTTTTTTATTAAAAAAGCCCTTGAAACGGGGGAATTTTCCTGAAGTCTATTTACCTTATGAAAAAATTGTGATATTATTTTCATATAAATGTAAATTTTAAAGGAGAAAGTTATGAAAGAAATTTTAATATCAAACATTCCTGCAGGCTTTGCAACTGTATGTCTTGCACTTTATTTCTTCGGAATGGCAGTAGTATTTATCACAAAGCCTCTTAAAAATGCAGAAAGCTTTTCAATCAAGCCCGTTGACAACGCAGGTAAAACAGAAATCAGAGTTTACTACGGCGGTATATCATTTGCTTTAGGTGCATTCCTTCTCTATCTTGCTTATGCAACAAAAACACCTATGCATTCACTTGTGGGCGGTATGTTCTTCGCAACAACAGTTTTTGTAACAAGAACAATCTTCCTTTTTGTAGACAAGGGCTGGAAATGTCCCTATACAAAGCTTGCAATTCCTGCTGAGGGAGCATTTGTAATCGCCCTTTGGACCTGCTACTTCCTTGCTAAATGACTATGAAGATATATATTATACCTCAGCCTGAAGGCTTTACCTTTTCAGAAAAGAAGGCTTTTAAGCTTACAAGATTATGTGAGTTTTTCAATCAGAACGGCACTGAAAAGGCTTCTGAGGAATTGAAGGAGTTTATCTCAGATAACTTCGGATTCGAGCTTTCAGGCACCGGAAAAGAAAAAATAAGCCTTCTTATAGATGAAAGCCTTACAGAAGCTGAAAGCTATACTCTTGATGTTACGGAAAATCTTGTTGAAATCAAGGGTGCTGACGAGGCAGGCGTATTTTACGGCGTACAGTCGCTGAAGCAGATTTTTTATCAGTGCGGTGAAGAGCTTCCCGAAATTCACATCACCGACAAGCCCGCTTACCCGTACAGAGGCTTTATGCTTGACAGTGGACGTTATTTCTTCCCTAAGGAAGATGTGAAGAAGTTCATTGATATAATGGCTCTTCATAAGCTGAACCGTTTCCACTGGCACCTTACTGAAGATCAGGGCTGGAGAGCACAGATGCTGGATAACATTTTGCTCACTGAAATCGGCTCTTACCGTTCACATACCAATTTCAACAACAAGCCTCACGGCGGATACTACACCAAAGAGGATATGAAAGAGGTTGTAGAATACGCACACAAAAAGTGCATAAAGGTTATTCCTGAAATTGACACACCGGGTCACACCGTAAGCGCAATTGCTGCTTATCCGCATCTTTCCTGCTTTGACAGAAATCTCAGCGTTGCAACTCACTGCGGAGTAAAGCACGACGTTGTTTGTGCAGGTAAGGAGAGCACATATGAATTTATGTTCTCTGTTTTCGATGAGCTTCTTGAGGTGTTTACCGACGGACTTATCCATATCGGTGGTGACGAGGTGCCCACAACCCGTTGGAAAATATGTCCCCACTGTCAGCAGAGAATCAAGGATGAGGGACTCAGCTGTACAGAAGATCTGCATCCATATTACCTTTCAAGACTTGCTGAGCATATTGAAGCAAAGGGCTCAAAGGTAATTATGTGGAACGACACTGTCAGAGATTATATGGCAAAGGGCAGTATCGTAAGACAGCTCTGGGACGAGGAAATGAGCGAAAAGGACGTTGTAGGTCAGATTAACAAGGGTACGGAATTTATCATTTCCTTTGTAAATGCTTATTATCTCGATTTGCCCTACGGCCGTACAAGTCTTGAAAAATGTTATAATTATAATCCCTGCTATAAGGGTATTTCAAAAGAGCAGGAGAGTAAGCTTCTTGGCGTAGAGGCGTGTCTGTGGACAGAGTTTGTGCCTACAATGAAAAAGGCAGGCTATCAGATGTTCCCGAGGCTTGGAGCTTACAGTGAAACAGCCTGGACATCAAAAGAAAACAAAAGCTTTGATTATTTTTCTGAAAAGCTTGATTTTTACGAGGACCTTGTTTCATCTCTCGGTATGAATTACGCAACAAAAAAGCAGTCAATGCCAAAGGGCATAAAAAAGCTTGCGTCAATGCTTTACTGGGAAAGAAGACAGCTTTGCTGGCAGGGACTTCATAACCTTATAGACAATGCATCAGTAGAAAGAAAACATAAAGGAGAGGAAAACAAATGATTAATGTAATTCCAAGACCACGAGTAGCAGTTGAAGAAGAAGGCTTTTTTGAAATTCCTTCTGACGTAATCTGTATCAGATATGACAGACGTCTGGGCAATATGCGTCAGTGCGTTGCTTGTACTCTCGGTTTAATCAGCGAGGAAAGCTGTTATTCTGACATCAGCTTCATCTACTCTGAAAAAATGAAGGAAGAGGAGTATCTTCTCAAGGTTACTGAAGCCGGCATTAAAATCTTTGCAAGTGATTACAACGGTGCGTTTTATGCAATGGTTACCGTAAAGCAGCTTCTTGACGATGAAAACAAGGTTCCCTGCTGTAAAATCAGCGACAGACCCCTTTATTCCTGGAGAGGTATGCAGCTTGACGAAAGCCGTTACTTCTTCGGTATGGAAACCGTTAAAAAGCTTATTGATTATATGGCTATGTATAAGCTTAACCGTTTCCATTGGCATCTTACCGATGACCAGGGCTGGAGAATTGAAATTAAAAAGCATCCTCTTCTTACTGAAATCGGCAGTAAAAGAAAGGGCAGTCAGCTTCACAACTGGCAGTGCTTTGATATGAGTCATTCACCTGTTGAGGGCTACTATACTCAGGAGGAAATCAAGCAGATTGTGGCTTACGCAAAGGCAAGATGCGTTGAAATTATTCCGGAAATTGATTTCCCGGGTCACTCTCTTGCAGCAATTGCTTCATATAACGACCTTGCTTGCCGTGAAATTCACAGTGAGGTGCCTGATTTCTTCGGCGGAAAGATTCCTGAAAGCCGTGGCGAAAAGGATTGGAACAGAGCTCTTTGCCTTGGTAAGGACGAGGTTCTTGAGTTTGTTTATGATGTTATTGACGAAACTGCAGCCCTCTTCCCCTTCCCTTATTTCCATGTTGGCGGTGACGAAGCTCCCACAAGTGAATGGAAGAAATGTCCCAAGTGTCAGGCAAGAATGAGAGCAGAAGGACTTAAAAACGAAACTCAGCTTCAGGGCTGGTTCACAAATAAGCTTAATGAACACCTTAAGGCTCAGGGCAAGATTATGGTTGGCTGGAACGAGATTCTTGCAGCAAAGGGTCTTGACAGTGACATTGTTGCTCAGTATTGGATATCAAGAAACGGCAAGAATGTTCTTAAGCATATGAAAAAGGGCGGAAATGTAATTCTCAGTAACCACAAGTATTTCTATTTTGATATGACTCACGAATACTGCACCGTAAAGGGTACATATTATTATGAGCCCTCAAAGGTGGGCATCAAGGGTAAGAGCGTTCAGAATGTTCTCGGTGTTGAAGGTCAGAACTGGACAGAGTGGACACCAACTGCAGAGGAGCTTTTCTTCAAATTCAGTGTGAGAGGTCTTGCACTTGCTGAATGTGCATGGAGCAGAAGCCGTGACTACAACGAATTCCTTGAGCGTCTTGAGGCAAACAAGGCAAAGCTTGACAAGATGGGCATTTACTACGGTGAAGACTGGATTACTCTTCAGAAGAACAGCAAGGCTAAGAAAAAGGCAGCGAAGAAGCTTGGACTCACAACAAAGAATTACGATTGCGAATACGAGCTTTCAGTAAGCAAATAAGTTTACCGAATACAACAAAAGCACCGATTAAATCGGTGCTTTAACTTTTATATAAGTGCCTGAAGCTTTTCCATAATTTCCTTTGACGGCTCCGGAAGATGTCCGAAGGGGAAAGCCATTTCAAGCTTGTCATACTTTACCTGACAGATTTTTCTGAAGGGTAAAAGCTCAATTTTCTGAACACAAGCATATTTATCAGAAATTGCTTTAAGCTTAAGAATGTTATCCTCGTTGTCGTTGAGGGTGGGAATAATAACCTGCCTTAAGACAGTGGGGATTTTTTCTTCGTTAAGATAGCTGAGAAAGGCCGTAACTCTTTCAAAATCGCACCCTACGTGCTTTTTGTAAAGCTCAGAGTCCGTATACTTGATATCAAGCATAACAAGGTCAGTTTCCTTTAAAAGAGCCTTTACAGAATCGTTCATAATACTGCCTGAAGTGTCAAGGCAGGTGTGGAGTCCCTCCTTGTGGCAAAGAAGGAAAAGCTCACGGACAAAATCGGCTTGTAAAAGCGGTTCACCGCCTGAAACGGTAACACCACCGTTTTCTTTGAAGTATTCTCTGTATCGTACAGCTCTTTTTACAATTTCTTCAGCAGTGTATTCAGTGCCCTCGTTCATTTTCCAGGTGTCGGGATTATGGCAGCAGCCGCAACGCAGGTTACAGCCCTGAGTGAAAACCACGAATCTTACACCGGGACCGTCAAGGGTGCCGAGGGACTGAAAGGAATGAACTCTGCCCTTTAAAGCTTCTGTACTCATACTGCTTCGTGGAAGGTACGGCTGATAACCTCTCTCTGCTGTTCTCTTGAAAGCTTGTTGAAGTTAACTGCATAACCTGAAACACGGATTGTAAGGTTGGGATATGCTTCGGGGTTGTTGTAAGCATCCATAAGTGTTTCTCTGCTCAGCACGTTTACATTGATGTGGTGAGCCTTCTTTGAGAAGTAACCGTCAAGAATTGTAACAAGGTTGTCGATTCTTTCATCCTCTGTTCTGCCGAGAGCCTCGGGAGTGATTGAGAATGTGTTTGAAACACCGTCACGGCAGTCGTCGTAGCTGATTTTTGCAACGGAGTTAAGTGAAGCAAGTGCACCGTTTTCTTCTCTGTTGTGCATGGGGTTAGCACCGGGAGCAAAGGGAGCTGAAGCTTTTCTTCCGTCGGGAGTTGCACCTGTGTTCTTGCCGTACATTACGTTTGAAGTAATTGTAAGCACTGAAAGGGTGTGCTCAGCCTGTCTGTATGTGGGAGTCTTACGAAGCTCAGTAATAACCTTGTGAGCCATATCCTTTGCAATAAGGTCAACTCTGTCGTCGTCGTTGCCGTATTTGGGGAAGTCGCCTGTTGTTTCAAATTCGGTGATGAAGCCGCTTGAATTCTTGATAGGATGAACATTAGCAAACTTTATAGCGCTGAGTGAGTCAGCAACAACTGAAAGACCGGCAATACCGAAAGCCATAAATCTGCCTACTTCTGTATCGTGAAGAGCCATCTGAGTCTTTTCGTAAGCGTATTTGTCGTGCATATAGTGAATGATGTTCATTGTGTTTACATAAAGGTGGCTGAGCCATTCAATATAAACATCAAAGCGCTTCATTACTTCCTCGTAGTCAAGCTTTTCTGTGTCCATAACGGGCATCTGAGGACCAATGTGCATACCGCTTGTGGTGTCGTAACCGCCGTTCAGAGCAATAAGAAGAAGCTTTGCAAGGTTGCAGCGTGCACCGAAGAACTGCATCTGCTTACCAACCTTCATAGCTGAAACGCAGCAGGCAATTGCATAGTCGTCACCGTAGATAGGACGCATAACATCGTCGTTTTCATACTGGATTGAGTCTGTGTCGGCTGAAACCTTAGCACAGAATTTCTTGAAGTTTTCGGGAAGTGAGGTTGACCAGAGAATTGTAAGGTTGGGCTCGGGTGATGAACCGAGAGTGTAAAGGGTGTTGAGCATACGGAAGCTGTTTTTTGTAACAAGTGTTCTTCCGTCTTCACCCATACCGCCAACTGCTTCTGTAATCCACATGGGGTCACCACCGAAAAGCTCGTTATATTCGGGAGTACGAAGGTGACGAGCCATACGAAGCTTCATAACGAAGTCGTCCATAAGCTCCTGAGCGCCTTCTTCTGTAAGTGTGCCGTTCTG
Organism: Clostridia bacterium; assembly: GCA_017425745.1. Taxonomy (GTDB): domain Bacteria; phylum Bacillota; class Clostridia; order Oscillospirales; family Acutalibacteraceae; genus UBA6857. Next base: position 13,796 of record JAFOXT010000161.1, read on the forward strand.
GATATCACGTTCAATGTAAATATCAAAGAATGAGCTTACTCTGCCAAGTGACATAGCAGCACCGTTCTGCTCCTTGATTGCACCAAGGTAAGCAAAGTATGTCCACTGAATAGCCTCTCTTGCGTTTGATGCAGGCTCACTGATGTCAAAGCCGTACATCTGAGCCATTTCCTTCATATAACCGAGGAAAGCAATCTGCTGATAAAGCTCTTCGTTGAGTCTTGTGGTTTCTGTGTTGAAGGTTTCAGCGGCAAGAGCAGCCTTATCCTTCTTCTTTTCTTCAATAAGCTTGTTTACGCCGTAAAGAGCAACTCTTCTGTAGTCACCGATAATTCTGCCTCTGCCGTAAGCATCGGGAAGACCTGTGATTACGTGGCACTTTCTTGCAGCACGCATTTCATCTGTATAAGCTCTGAAAACGCCGTCGTTGTGAGTTGTACGGAAACGGAATTCCTCTTCAACCTTTCTTGAAAGCTTGTAGCCGTAAGCCTCACAAGCCTGACGAGCCATTCTCATACCGCCAAAGGGGTTAACACCTCTTTTAAGGGGACGGTTTGTCTGAAGACCAACAATGATTTCGTTAGCCTTATCAAGATAACCGGGAGCGTAGCTTGTAAGTGAAGAAACGGTTGCAGTGTCAATATCAAGCACACCGCCGTACTGTCTTTCAAGAGTGAAAAGTGACTGGAGCTTTTTCATAAGTGCTTCAGTTCTGGGAGTTGCGCCTTTAAGGAAAGAGCTGTCGCCCTTGTATTCTGTGTAGTTCTGCTGAATGAAATCTCTTACGTTGATTTCGTCCTGCCATACGCCGGCTTTAAATCCATGCCAGTTTTTGTGTTCCATTGTTATACCTCCTGAGTGTTTTTGCCGGGGTGAAAATAAAAAAGACAACCCAGCTTAATTAAAACTGTGTTGCCCAGACGGTCGGCATTATTAGCCTTCAGACTCCCTTGCGGTTATCCGCAAAATCCGTCAGTTATCTGAAGGGTTCGATTACAGTAATATTATATAAAAAAAGGCCTTTTTTGTCAATGAAAATACTGCTTAAATGGTGCATAAAAAAATATGCACATTTTACTTGATAATTGTTACAATTGAAAGTATAATAAGAGATAACGGAAGAAAAATCCGATATACTCTGTTTATGAGGTGATTATATGTACGGATATACAAAGATTGCCATGGCAGTGCCGAAGGTGAGCCTTGCAGATGTAAAGGGCAATCTTAAGGACATAAAAGAAAAAATACTGAAAGCAGAAAAGGAAAAGGCAGATATAATTGTTTTCCCTGAGCTTTCACTTACGGGATACAGCTGTGGAGATTTATTCTTCCAGAGTGCGCTTTTGAATGAAGCTCTCTCTGCTCTTAAGGAGCTTTCCGATTTTACTGAAAGCGTTTCTTCTGCCGTTGTGGCAGGACTTCCCTTAAATATAGGAAATAAGCTTTATAACTGCGGTGCAGTCATTTCAAAGGGAAAAGTCCTCGGCTTTGTACCGAAGACCAATACAGGCTCAAAAGGCGAAAAAAACGAGGCGAGATGGTTTGCTTCAGCAAATGAGCTTACTACAGATTTCCTTACAGAAAAAGAGCTTGGCTTAAGCAGTGATGAAACAAAAATTCCCGTAGGCAACGACCTTGTATTTTCTCTCGATAACGAATATAAGTTTTCTCTTGAAATAGGGGAGGATATGCTTATGGCAGTTACACCGGGCACAGTACACAGTGCCTTTGGCAGTGAGCTTATTATCAATATGGGCTCCTTCAGTGAAGCTATAGGCAGAAGAGAATACAGAAAAGAATGCGTTAAAAATCTCAGCGCAAGGCTTAACTCAGGCTATTGTCTTGTAAGCACAGGCTGGGAGGATTCAACAAGCGACACAGTTTATTCAGGTCACAGCCTTCTTTGTGAAAAGGGCATTGTTGCAGCAGAAAACGAAAGCTATGTTGACACAGATTACATTCTTTACGGTGAAATCGACATAGAAAAAATCCGTGCTGACAGAATGAAAAACGATATGCCTTCAGCTTTCCTTACCAAAAACTGCAGAAGCGTTTTTGTTGAAACCTCATCAGACCACAGTGCAGACGGCGAAAGCGTAAAGCTTAACAAGCTTCCCTTTGTTCCCGAAACAAAAGAGGACAGACACAAGAGATGTATGGAAATTTTCTCTCTTCAGGTGACCTCACTTAAAAGAAGAATTATGAAAACAGGGGGCAGACCTGTCTTGGGTATTTCAGGCGGTCTTGATTCAACCCTTGCACTTCTTGTTGCCGTAAAGGCTGCTCAGGAGCTTGGCAAGGACCCCTCAGAGGTTGTGGGCATTACAATGCCTTGCTTCGGCACAAGCGACAGAACATATAACAATTCCTGGCTGCTTATGGAAACTCTCGGTATCACAGCTAAGGAAATCAGCATAAAAAAAGCCTGTCTTCAGCATTTTGAGGACATCGGTCAGGATAAAGAAAACTACGACCTTACCTTTGAAAATGCTCAGGCAAGAGAACGCACTCAGGTGATTATGGATTACTCAGGTATGGTTGGCGGTTTCGTTGTGGGCACAGGCGACCTCAGTGAGCTTGCTCTCGGTTGGTGCACCTATAACGGTGACCATATGAGTATGTACGGAGTAAACGGCGGTGTGCCGAAAACTCTTGTAAGATGGATGGTTGCCACCCTTGCTGATGAGGGCGTATTCCCGAAGAGCACAGAGGTGCTTAAGGATATTCTTGATACACCTATAAGTCCCGAGCTTCTTCCTGCTGACGAAAAGGGCAATATTTCACAGCAGACAGAGGATATTGTAGGGCCCTACGCATTGCACGATTTCTTTATTTATAACTTTGTGCGTTACGGCTTTTCACCCGAGAAAATTTTCCTGCTTGCCAAACGTGCATTCAGGGATGACTTCAGTGAAGAGGTGATTCTCAAGTGGCTTAAGAGCTTTTACAGACGCTTCTTTACTCAGCAGTTCAAGCGCAGCTGTCAGCCTGACGGCGTAAGAATCGGTTCAGTTGCTCTTGGCTCAAAGGATGCTTTCAGAATGATGAGCGATGCTTCTTATGCACTCTGGATGGAGCAGGTTGAAAAGCTTTGATTTTGCTTTGAGTGAAGCAGATTTGCTTCAAGTGTAGCATTGAGCCTTAAAATGTTGACAAGGGCTGACTCCTGTGTTAAACTGAAATTAACATACTAAACAAGGAGGAAAAAGAAATGTTAGTTATAATTGCAGCTCTTTCAGACGTGGCTTATTTCATTAAAAATTTTTTTGAGGATTTATTCTCAAAATAAAAAGCAACTACTGCTTCAGAAAATTTGATTATAACGAGTCATCCCGATGAGTCAGTCGGGATGATTTTTTTATGCAGGGAATGACGGGCTGGGTGAGGATGACATCATCTAAACCATTTAAAGAGTTTGGTGTTCAGCGTTGGTGGAAGAAAATGGAACTCGATTTTGAAGAAATAGTATAAAAAATTATGCAATGGTATGCATTGCATAGTGGATTGCATAACGATTGCATACCCCCGAAAGCCCCTATTTATAAGGGTTCTGAGGGTTTAGTATGCAATAATACAATAAAAACAGTAAAACTTTTTACAGATATTAAAGTGAAAATAATTATAGAAAACATTGTATTTGTTGTATATGTTGTTTACATTTAAAAGGTTGTGC
>JAFOXT010000162.1 GCA_017425745.1 Clostridia bacterium
AATTATTTTCGGTGCACTTTACATCGCAAGCAGTTATATCACAGGTGTAAGCTTTGCAAACAAAGAGATTTTCAAAATGTTTCCCTATGTGGTAACAATTGTTGTTCTTATTTTTACAAGCATAAGAAACAAAAAAGAAAATCAGCCTCCCGAAAGTCTCGGACTTTCATATTTCAGAGAGGACAGATAAATAGTAAAAGCACCCTTTTCGGGGTGCTTTTCGATTTATTGAAACATATTTTTCATTACCTCAAAATCTGAAGCTTCAGTTAGTTCAACAGCAGGAACATAGAACAGACCGTAATTTTCAATTTCTGAATTGGGGTCAGGGTTTATCAGCTTTACATAAAAGCGGTAAGAGGGGACAAACACCTGCTGCAGATTGTTTGCATAATAAATCAGGTCAGCTTTTATGATATGTTCTTTCTGCACCTTGCCGTCAATGATAAGCTCTGCAGGCGTTGAGGTGGCTACATCTGTGCCAAGCAGTAGTTTTGCTGTTGCTTTTTCAATAGGAATGGTTTTATAATCTGCAATCTTTTCGCTTGAATTAAGATAATCGTTAAGAATCACAAAGTCTATAAGCCCGGTATCGGTGTAGTGGATTTCTGCCGATGAAAGGTTGAAGCTGAGGATATTTTCCTTTGCTGAGGTACCTTTTTTGTAAGCCTTGTACTTTGTTGTAAGAAGCTCACCGTCAACTGAAAATTCTTTGTGCTCGCCGATGTTTTGCATATCGTAGTTTTCCTTGAGATATGCAAAAAGCTTATCAGAAGCTTCCTTGGTTTTCGGGCTTATGCTGAATCTGTGTCCATTTGCCGAAATGCAAAGCTCATCTGATTCCGCAATAACATTATAAATGAGGTCTTCTTCGTAATTCGGGTCGTCTGTATCAATTACTCCTTTGAGTGTGCTGAACTCCAAACTGTTTTTGCCGAGCTTTTCAGCGAGTTCGGTTATGCTTTTCTGCAAATTCTCTTCGCTGAAAAAGTTCTGATAAAGACCGCCTGAATAACAAAGATTCTTAAAAATAGGAAGAGTATCGGGCATAGCTTCTTTTGTATAAGGATTAATATCATATGAATTCTGCAAGTCAAGGCTGTTAATACCCTCATAACCCATTGAGTCAAAAACGATGTCGGGTAATTGTGTGTGCGGAGTCAGACGGTTAAAGCGTTCGGATAAAAAGCCTGCGGATATAGCGATAACAATGCAAATACAAGCGGCAATCGGAATGAGCTTTTTGAAAGTGAATGTAGTTTTTTTATACGGTGCTGCTTCTTCAATAAGCTTTTCATCAATATCGGTCATAGCTTTAAATATGTCTGAATTTTTCATATTAATATCCCTTCTTTCTCAAGATAGTCTTTGAGCTTGAGTCTTAGCCTGAATAGTGTGGATGTAACCTTGCTTTCACTCTGGGAAAGCTCCTTTGCAATTTCACTTGTTGAAAATGAATACCAGTATCGCAGAAGAAAGATTCTGCGTTTTTCCGTGCTTTGCTTTTTAAGGAAATTCTCCAGTGCCTTTGTCAGTTGTTTTTCGTCAAATTCTCTTTCTGTTGTGTTGTCTGAGGGCAGACAGTGTTCAAGCTCACATAGTATTACTTCTGTTTCATTGCCTCCGCGTTTCTTTGCAGAAAGCTTGTTGTAGCGGTTAATTGCCAGGTTGCGCGTTATTTTTCCAAGATATGCAGAAAGCCGTTGAGGCGTTTGGGGCGGAATGGAATTCCACGCCCTTAAGTAAGTGTCGTTTACACATTCTTCAGAGTCAGGTCTGCTTCTCAGAATGTTTTCTGCAATTGTCATACAGTAATTGCCGTATTTTGTGTCTGTTTCTTTAATTGCTTTTTCAGAGCGTTCAAAATAAAGCTTTATTATATCGCCGTCTGTCATGTTTTTTCCTCCTTTCACTTATATACACCGAAAACGGAAGGGGTTATTGCATTTATTATATAATATTTTTCAAAAAAATACAGACCCTGAAACC
>JAFOXT010000163.1 GCA_017425745.1 Clostridia bacterium
AATAATCTGGTTACCTGCAAGAGTAACAATTGTGTTGAAGAGTGTATAAGCAAGACCTGTTACACCGATAACACCTGCAATAATACCTGCAACACCGCAAGCAGCTGCAACAGTAATCATACCCTGACCACCTGCTGCAAGAGCTTCGAGGAACTTTTTAGGAGTAATGCGTGTTCCCTTGTCGAACATACTTACAACAATTGCTGCAACAATAGCAATAGCAGCTGCATAAGCAATTGAACGTGTGCTTGTACCAACAAGATAAATAAGAAGACCAAGAGGAATAAGAAGATAAATCTTCTTTAAAAGAGGAATTACTCTGGGGAGCTCTTCCTTGGAAAGGCCCTTAAGACCTTCCTTCTTAGCCTCAAGATGAACTGTAATGAATACACCTGCAAAGTAAAGAACAGCAGGAAGTATTGCTCTTACAACAATGTTTGAATAAGGCACACCAACGGTTTCAGCCATAAGGAAGGCTGCAGCACCCATAATGGGAGGCATAATCTGACCGCCGGTTGAAGCTGAAGCTTCGGCAGCAGCAGCAAATTCGGGCTTGTAGCCTGTGCGCTTCATAAGAGGAATTGTAACGGCACCTGAGCCAACTGTGTTAGCAACAGATGAACCTGAAACCATACCTTCAAGAGCTGAAGCAATAACAGCAACCTTTGCGGGACCGCCTGAGAAACGGCCTACAAGTGCGTTTGAAATATTGATAAAGAAATCTGCAATACCTGTTCTTTCAAGGAATGCACCAAAGATAATAAACATTGCTATATACTTGGAGCATACATTTACGGGAGTTGAGAGAACACCCTCTTTTGAATAGAAAAGCACGCGTACATATTCTGTAATGCGGGCAATAATACTGGGATTGGTTGAGCCCCAGATAAGAGCATAAGCAAGAAGCACACCTGCAACAATCAGGATAGGAAGACCAACACTTCTTCTGCAAAGCTCTGCAAGGCAGATAATACCGATTAAGCCGATTACAACTTCAACGGGAGTAATTTTGAAACGTTCAACAATTTCCTGAGCATTAATTGTGTAATAAAGAAATGCACCTGTACCTGCAATCATAAGGATAATATCATACCAGGGAAGGTGATTTACTTTTTGTACGCCCTTTTTAGCAGGGAAAACAAGAAAACCGATAAAGGTGATATATGACATAAATGATGTCAGTCTGATTTCATCAAGCCATGTTGCGAAAAGGGTTACATAAATACAGAACACTGAGAAAAGCGCAAGTATAACTGTAACAACCATTTTGGGTGTGCCTTCCCAAACACGGACATTTGACTCGCGGTCAAACTTTTTCATTACATCATCGAGATTCATGGGTTCCTGTGCTTCGGGGGCTGTTTTATTCTTGAAAAATGCCAATTTAAAGCCTCCTTGAATTTAAGTTAGCGAATGTAATCCGAAATAGTTTTTTGAATGCGGATTTTCGCCAATCTATTGTTAAAATACTCGTAAATCCGAAAGGATTTACTGCGTTTTGTGCCGCAGCTTGACAAAAATCCGCTATTCATAAAATCTTCGACCTGAAAGTGAAGATTTTTAATTGGATTTTTGGTGGCTGAGCACGATGAAAGGCTGACGCCTTTCGAGGGTGAAACGCCGAAAAGCCTTTGAAAATAACGCTTTCAGGCTGTTTCGGATTACATTCGCCAACTTATGATTAAAAAGCAAGAATCGGCTGCAGCTTTTAAACTGCAGCCCATTCAATTTTTTTCAGCTTAATTATTTAGCTTCAACTTCAACGCCTTTTTCAGCGAAGTACTTAGCAGCACCTGCATGGAAGGGAGCTGTCATACCGTCTGTTGCGTTTTCAATTGAAAGTTCTGCGCCCTTAGCGTGAGCAGCTGTAATTGCTTCAGCGTTATCAAAGATAGCCTTTGTGATGTTGTATACATCTTCTTCTGAAGCTGATGCGCTTACGATAAGAGTAGCCTTAACTGTAACTGTCTTAACAGCTTCTGTCTGGCCCTTATATGTTTCAGCGGGAACTTCGTATACTGTGTAGTAGGGTGATTCTGCCATAAGCTTATCAGCAACTTCACCGTCGATGGGAACGAGGTAAGCATCAGCTGATGTGCAGAGCTCCTGAATAGCGGGTGTGGGAGCACCGGCTACGATGAATGCTGCATCGATCTTGCCGTCCTTAAGTGCGTCAGCTGAATCGCCGAATGACTGATACTGAGCCTTGATGTCGTCTTCTGTAAGACCTGCAGCAGCGAGAACATCAACTGCGTTGAAGTAAACGCCTGAACCTGCAGCGCCGATTGAAACCTTCTTACCCTTGAGGTCAGCAACGCTCTTGATTTCGGGATCCATTGTGATAAGCTGAACAGCTTCTGCATAAAGACCGCCGATTACGCGGAATGTATCAATTGCACCTTCTGCTTCAAAAGTACGTGTACCTGCAGCAGCATAAGCCATAACGTCTGACTGAACTGTACCGAGCTGATAGTTGCCTGTGTCGATACCGAGAATGTTAGCCTTTGAGCCGTCTGTTGATACTACGTTAACTGTAATACCTGTTGATGTTTTGAGCTGGTTACCGAGGATACCGCCGTATGCGTAGTATGTACCCTGTGTACCGCCTGTACCCATTGTCATTGCTGTTGCGCCGCTGGGAGTTTCACCCTGTCCGCCGCCGCAAGCTGCGAAAGCAACGAGAACTACAGCGAGTACTGTTAAGATTGCGAGAAAACGTTTCATAAAAAATCCTCCTTAGTGATTTTAATAAATTTATTGTCTGTTATTATACACTAACTTTTTCAATTTTGCAATAGTAATTCACGCATTAATTATAGGTATATGTAAATTTTTTATCTTTTTATGCATATAAATTAATTTTTTTAAATATAATGATTAATTATGCATAAATTATTCAATATCTTCATTCAGCACTTCAAGATAAAAGCTGACCGGTCTGAAGCCGTCGTTGCAGGAAATCATTGCCGAGAAAGGATTTTTCATCCACCCATTATAGAAATTTCCGCCTCCGTGAGAAAGTGTCAGCACAAAAGGTGAAATGCTCTCCCAGGCGGAAAGGCAAAAGCCCTCAGGTCTTTCCCAACCGTTTGCAATAAACACATCCCCTTCTTTTATATCACAGGCATGCTCAATAGGGTTTTCATATTTTTCCATAAGGTCTGGGTATTCAGCTTTTCTTACTGCCGTAATTTTAACTTTTTTCATTGTTCTTCCTCCTCTTTCTTATTCAAGTGAATTATAGGCCACAGATTAAGCTTTGTCAACGCAGTTTGTTCAATAAAATTTACAAATGTACTTGAAAAACACAATAAATTCAATTATAATTAATATATATATTTATATTTGGAATTTTGAATAGGTGGTAATATTAATGAACTGTGAAAAGAATCTCAGATATCCCCTTATTTTTGTGCACGGTATGTTCGGTTGGGGCGAGCACGAAGGCATAAACAACTATATTCCTTATTGGGGCGCAACCAGCGGAAATATTACAGAATATATGGAAGAGCTTGGTTGCGAAGCTCACGCAGCTTCAGTAGGCCCTGTTTCAAGTGCCTGGGACCGTGCTTGTGAGCTTTATGCTCAGCTTGTCGGCACAACAGTTGACTACGGAAAGGCACACAGTGAAGAACGCAAGCATAAGCAGTTCGGCAGAAAATATGACAAACCTCTTATAGAAAGCTGGTCTGCTGAAAACAAAATTCATCTTATCGGCCATTCCTTTGGTGGCACAACCATCAGAATGCTGGCTCACCTTCTCACCCACGGTGCACCTGAAGAAATTGAAGCAAGCGGCGATGAGGTTTCTCCCCTTTTCAAAGGCGGTCACGGTGACTGGATTGCTTCTCTTACTGCAATCTGCTCTCCTCTCAACGGCACACTTGCTCACGACACCGTTGAAAGATTCAACCTTAAAATGCTTCTCAGATATGGCGTATATCTTTATACAGGCGCCCTCGGCAGAACACCGCTCAACGGCACATTCATTGATTTTCATCTTGAACAGTACGGACTTTCCAACACTCCCGGTCAGAAGGACACCGCACCTTTCATCGATGCAGTAAAAAGACTTGACGCTTCAAACGATCAGGTTGAATACGATATGGGTCCCGAAGGCTCAAAGGCTATCAACGACCGAATTGAAATTTCGCCTGAAATTTTCTATTTCTCATTCCCCTACAATGCAGTTAAAGAAAGTAAAAACGGTAAGCGTCTTGTACCCTCAAACACAAAATTCCCCTTCCTTACTCTTACAAGTGCTATACTTACCAAGGATGTAAAAAGTCATACTGAAGCCCCTGAGCTTGAAAAGCTTTATAACGACGGACTTGTAGACACCTTCTCAGCAACTCACCCACACGATGAGCCCTTCTGTCAATGGGAAGAAACAGATGAAATCAAGCCCGGCATCTGGCATGTAATGCCAATTACTCAAGGTGACCACGGCTCTGCAATCGGTCTTTTTGAAAAGAAGGATGTTACTCATAAATTCTATAAAGATCTGATTGATCTTCTTCAGAAAACCGAGAAATAAATTCTGTAACATTACTGTAGATAAAAGCTCAACAAGAACAAATATTCAATTGTAAT
>JAFOXT010000164.1 GCA_017425745.1 Clostridia bacterium
ATTTCTCTGCTCAATGCTGAGGGAGGAAAAAAGAACAGCTATGAATGGAGCTTCGGTGAATTTACTCCCACTGAGGTAACATACACACAGAATCTCGGCGAAGAAAAGTTCAGAAGAGTCCTTGACGGAATAGACGAGCTTATCGATGAATTCGTTGCAGAATCAGGTGAGTATAAAACCCTTGAAGCTATGCTCAGTAAGGAGCTTTACTCTTCAAAAACCGTTACAATGCTTGTAAGCGCAGTTTATTCAGCACTTGAAAGCGAAGAGCTTTCTGCTCTCAGCAGTATTATCGGACTTAAGGTTACACCGTCTTACATTGCAAACAGTCTTGCAAAAAGACAGTACAGCTCAGCGAGAAACAGCCTTTATAAATCTGCTTCATGGAAAGCTGTAAGCTCAAGATACATATACTGGGGCTTCAGAGACGGCGATTCAAAGGGCTTCAGGGAAGCAATTACTCTTTGTCTTGAACCCCTTGAGCCTGTTATAAATATGCTTCTTGCCGAAGGAAAAATCAATCTTCTCGGAATTGATTTTTACGGCAGCGACGGTTACAACACTGCAGTAATTCCTCTTTTTGAAGCTCTTGGCTGCAGTGCAAAAACAATCCTTACCTATGAGCAGTACAAAAAGCAGGCCGATAAGGGCAACGCAATTGAGCCGCTTTTGGAAACAGTAATAAAATTCATTAACCGCTTTATTGAAAAGCCTGTCTATACGCTCACAGAAATTGCACCTAACCTTATTTACTTTTTCAAAAATGACGGACTTACAATCTGTATCGAAAATCTTCTTTATCCCGTAACCTCACTTCTTGAGGAAATCGATATGGTTGATATGTCAGCTATGAAAGAAATTGACACTAAGAAACTCATTTCTGACCTTACAGCTGATATGGATTTAGGAATTAAGCTTCCTGAATTTGATCTTGAAACGCTGGGCTCAATCGGTACACTTGAAACAATGGAAAGTAAGCGTACCCTTAACGGCAGTCCTGTTACAATTTCTTATGTAAAAGCAAATCAGACGGGTATTCTCGTAACGATTCTTCGCTTTATGGTGGAGGTTATGAAGGCGCCCGGTAATGAAAGTCTGATAACCGGCTTTATGTCAGGCGGTGCTGAGGGCGGAAACGATATGTTTGCAACCTACTCATCGGGCATAGGCGACGAAATGGCAAAAATGACAACAGACGAAACTGTGGAATGGCTCTACAAGCTCTTTTTCAGAGAAAGAGCCGTTAAGGAAATCAAGCCTAAGGATGACTACCTTCCCACAATTATTTATGAGGGCAAAAAAGACCATACAGTCCTCAAGGGCTTCTTTGCGGTGGTTATTATTCTTGGTATCGGCACCCTTGTCGCTTACAAAAACCGTACAAGAATTGAAAGATATATTGAAGACAGAAAATTCAAGAAAAAGCTTAAAGACGATTTCCTTAAAAAGTCAGAACAGGAGGCGAAATAAATGCTTGTTTTAAAAAATATAGTTAAAGATTACGTAACGGGTGACACAACCGTAAGAGCTCTTAACGATGTAAGCATCAACTTCAGAGAAAACGAATTTGTTTCAATTCTCGGCCCTTCAGGCTGCGGTAAAACAACCCTTCTCAATATTATCGGCGGACTTGATAAGTACACAAGCGGTGACCTTGTAATCAACGGAAAGTCAACAAAGGCCTTCACCGATGAGGATTGGGATACCTACAGAAACCATTCAATCGGCTTTGTTTTCCAGAGCTATAATCTTATCCCTCATCAGAGCGTACTTGCTAACGTTGAGCTTGCTCTTACACTTTCAGGCGTAAGCAAAAAGGAAAGAAGAGAAAGAGCAATTGCTGCGCTTGAAAAGGTTGGCCTTAAAGAGCAGATTTATAAAAGACCCAATCAGATGTCAGGCGGTCAGATGCAGCGAGTTGCAATTGCACGAGCTCTCATCAATAACCCCGATATTCTTCTTGCCGACGAGCCTACAGGTGCGCTTGACAGTGAAACAAGCGTTCAGGTTATGGAGCTTCTCAAGGAAATTGCCAAGGATAAGCTTATCATTATGGTAACTCATAACCCTGACCTTGCAACTGAGTACTCCTCAAGAATTATCCGTTGTATGGACGGTAGGGTAATAGACGACAGCAATCCCTTTGAGCCCGGAAAAGAAGATTTCGAAAGTGAAAAAGTAAAGGCTGAAGAAGAAAAGGCGAAGGGCAGAAAGCCCTCAATGAGCTTTGCAACTGCCTTTGGTCTTTCAATGCGTAACCTTGGCACCAAAAAGGGCAGAACCTTCCTTACAGCTTTTGCGGGAAGTATTGGTATTATCGGTATTGCGCTTGTGCTTGCGCTTTCAAACGGTATTCAGAACTACGTTGATAAGGTTCAGAATGATACTCTTCTTGCTTTCCCTATGTCGGTCGAAAGAGAAGCAGTGGACACAGACAATATGATGAATGCTGTTATGGGTATGAGCGAAGCTATGCTCAATGTGGGTCACGATAAAGATAAGGTTTATGTTAACCAGATGATGACAGAAATGATTAATACATTTGTTGCTCAGTCCTCATCAAACAACATAAAAAGCTTCAAGAAATATATTGACGACAATAAGGAAAAATTTGACGAGCTTTGTAACGACCTTCAGTTCAAATATTCCACACCCCTTAATGTTTATAAAGCAGACACAAGTGACGGTGTTGTAAAGGTTAACCCCAACACTGCTATGGCTGAAATGGCAGGCAATATGATGCAGGGTATGGAAGGCTTTATGAATTCATCAATGATGGATGCCTGGATGGAGCTTATCGGTGATAACGATGTGATTGAACGTCAGTATGATGTAATTTACGGCCGACTTCCTCAGAATAAAAACGAAGTTGTGCTTATGATTGACGGCAACAACGAAATAAACGAAATGCTTCTTTATGCTCTCGGCATCAGAAATCAGAATGACCTTCAGTCAAACATTATGGGTGCGCTTTCAGGTACAGAGGTTGAAAAAACTCAGGAAAGCTACACCTATGAGGATATCTGCAAAATGAAGTTCAAGCTTGTCCTCAATTGTGATTATATGGTAAAGGACGAGAAAACAGGCCTTTGGAAGGACAGAAGCTCAAATCTTGCATTTGTAAAGCAGCTTGTAGATAAGGGCCTTGAAATAAGCGTAGTAGGTATTATCCGTCCTGACGAAGACAACGTGCTTTCAGTAGGTACAGGCGGCATCGGTTATACAACCGAGCTTATGGAATATGCTCTGGAGTATACAGCAAATTCACAGCCGGTAAAGGAACAGCTTGCCAATACCAAAAAAGATATAATTACAGGTATGGAATTCATTGACCTTACTGTAAACGATTTTGACCTTGTTGATATTGATATGAAGCTTATTGATATGAAATATCTTGACATCGGTCCCTTTATGAGTATGGCAGGTGATATCGATCTTGCTGAAATCGATATTATGGATATGAGCTCAATTTTTGATTTCGGCGATATGACCGATCTTCAGAAAAAGCTTATGGAAGGCTATCTCAACGATGAGCAGGTGCTCGCTCTCAAGCAGGCTTATATCGACACTGTAAATGCTCAGTGCTCATACGATAACACAATGGCAATTCTGGGCTATCAGCCTGCAGATACTCCCACTTCAATCTATTTCTATCCCAAGAGCTTTGAAGCCAAGGACGAAGTAAACGCAATGATTGATTACTATAATCAGAAGGTAACCGAGGACGGACATCCCGAATATTCAATCAGCCCCACAGATGCAATCGGCGTACTGCTTTCATCTGTTACAAAGATTATTGACATCGTAACCTATGTGCTTGTAGTATTCGTTGCAATTTCTCTTGTGGTTTCTTCAATTATGATAGGTATTATCACATATATCTCAGTGCTTGAAAGAACAAAGGAAATCGGTATTCTCCGTGCAATCGGTGCATCAAAAAGCGACGTTTCAAGAGTGTTCAACGCAGAAACGATTATTGTCGGTCTGTCGGCGGGTGTTATAGGTATACTATCAACGCTTATTCTTGAAATTCCCATCAATCTGCTTCTTGATTATCTTACAAAAACCGGTGCGGCAGCTCAGCTTCCCTTTAACGCAGCTGTAATCCTTGTAGGAATAAGCATATTCCTTACCTTTATTGCAGGTCTTGTACCCTCAAGCCTTGCAGCAAAGAAAGATCCCGTAGAAGCACTCAGAACTGAATAAAAGGAACTGACATTAAGCGCAGAACAAAAAGCAAAAACTAATGGCAAGGGTGTTTTAAGTTTGGTTAGACTTGAAATACCCTTGTTTTTTTATCTGTGTATAATTAGTAGAGTTGGTGAAAATGTTTTTTTTGCTTTTTTAGACGTTTTTTCACCCTCTCGACGTACCTATGTACGACTTCGTGGTGAACAAAACGCCTTCTGCATCTCAATGACAGTCCCTTTTTACGGTGATTAGTATAATACTGTTAGTTTTATACAAAAATATTATAAAAACTTTTGCCTATTTCTATGCAGAAACAATTCATACCCTATTGCTATGAATTTAAAAACGTGATATACTAGCACTAAAGTAGGAATTAACTACAAATGATATCATAAAGGCGGTGAAAAGATGAAAATTTCAACCAAGGGAAGATATGGCTTAAGAATTATGACAGACCTTGCAGTTTATGGCTGTGACGGTTGCGTTTCGCTTAAGGATATTGCAGAAAGAGAGCATCTTTCCGAAAAGTATCTTGAACAGATAATCAACCTTCTTTCAAAGGAGGGACTTGTAAAATCTGTAAGAGGTGCAAAGGGCGGTTATCATCTTACCCGTAAGCCGGAGGAAATCTCCGTTGAAGATATTCTTAAGGCAACAGAAGGCTCACTTGCTCCCGTTGCCTGTGCCGAAGATAACGGCAAGTGTGAAAACTACTGCGATTGCGTAACTTCATTTATCTGGACAAGAATTTATGAGGCAACAATTGAAGTGGTAAGTAAAATCACACTGAAAGACCTGGCTGAAAGAAGCCTGACAATAGAAAAAACAGAATTGGAGTGTTTGAAATGAGATACGTTTATGCAGATAATGCAGCAACAACTCCCGTATCAAAAAAGGTAGTTGAAGCAATGCTTCCCTATATGACCGAGCATTTCGGTAATCCCTCAAGCCTTTACACAATCGGTCAGACAGCTCACGCAGCTGTACAGACTGCAAGAGAGCAGGTTGCAGCAGCTCTCGGTGCTGACGCAAAAGAAATTTTCTTTACCTCAGGCGGTTCAGAGGCTGACAACTGGGCAATCAGAGGTGCAGCAGCTCTTGGCGAAAAGAAAGGCAAGAAGCACCTTATCACAACAAAGTTTGAGCACCATGCAGTGCTTCATACAATGGCAGCTCTTGAAAAGCAGGGCTTTACAGTAACTTATCTTGACGTTTATGAAGACGGTCTTGTAAGAGTTGAAGACGTTGAAAAGGCAATTACAGATGAAACCTGCCTTGTTACAATTATGTATGCAAACAATGAAATCGGTACAGTTCAGCCTATAGCTGAAATCGGTAAGGTTTGCCGCGACAAGGGTGTTCTTTTCCACACCGACGCAGTTCAGGCTGTAGGTCACATTAAAATCGACGTTAAAGAGCAGAATATTGATATGCTTTCACTTTCAGGTCACAAGTTCCACGCTGTAAAGGGTACAGGTGCTCTTTACTGCAAAAAGGGTATTCGTCTTCCCAACCTTATCGAAGGCGGTGCTCAGGAAAGCGGCAGAAGAGCAGGTACAGAAAATGTTCCCGGTATCGTAGGTCTCGGCGTAGCAATTACAGATATGTGCGAAAACCTTGACGAGAATATGGCTAAGGTAAAAGCTCTTCGTGACAGACTTTTTGAAGGTGCTTCAAAAATCAGCCATTCAAGAATCAACGGCAGCACTGAAAAGAGACTTCCCGGTAACTTCAGTATGTGCTTTGAAGGTATCGAAGGCGAAAGCTTACTTCTTATGCTTGATATGAACGGAATTTCAGCATCAAGCGGTTCAGCTTGTACTTCAGGCTCACTTGACCCCAGCCACGTGCTTCTTTCAATCGGACTCAAGCATGAGGTTGCACACGGCTCACTCCGTCTTTCACTCAGCGAAAACAACACCGTAGAGGATGTTGATTATATACTCGAAGTGCTTCCCAAAATTGTTGACAGACTTCGTTCAATGTCACCGCTCTGGGATCACATTATGGAAAACGAAAAACAGTAATAAGGAGATATATTTATGCAGTACAGTGAAAAAGTAATGGAGCATTTTGCGAATCCTCATAACGTTGGTGAAATTGCTGACGCAAACGGCATTGGTGAAATCGGTAACGCAAAGTGCGGAGACATCATGAAGATGTTCCTCAAAATTGAAAACGACATTATCGTTGATGTAAAGTTCAAGACATACGGTTGTGCAAGTGCAATTGCAACAAGCTCAATTGCAACTGATATGATTAAGGGTCAGCCCATTTCTGAAGCTCTCAAGCTTACAAACAAGGCTGTTGTTGAAGCTCTTGACGGACTTCCCGCAGTTAAGATTCACTGCTCAGTTCTTGCAGAACAGGCAATTAAGGCTGCTCTTGCTGACTATTACAAGAGACAGGGCATTGATCCTGAACCCATCGTAGGCAAGATTGAAGAGCACGACCACGAGGCGTGTCATATCTAAATACAAAAAAATTACTGCTCACCATCAGGTGAGCAGTTTTTGTTTTATTGAGTTGCTTCAATTGTTTCTCTCTGACCTATCCACATTTCTTCAAACTTAATGCCTGAGATTTTTTCAAGGTCTCTCTTTTCTTCTTCTGTAAACTCAGCAAAGCCGTTTTCTTTCTTTTCCTTAACCTTGCTTCTGATGAAGTCAAGCTTGTCTCTTGTAAGCTTGTAGCCCATAATTGAAAGGAATGAAAGGAAGAAGAAAATCATGGGGATAAGGGTAAATGAAATTGTAACGCCGAAAACTGCAGTGTCGGTCTGCTCTGCCGCAGCAAGCTGAGTGTCATATCCGAAGGCAGCAAGAAGCTTGCCGATACCGAAAGCGGCAAAACCGCTGACAAATTTCTTCACAAAGGTTGAGAAGGTAGCAATAACACCCTCGCGTCGTTCACCTGTAATCATTTCGTCAACATCAGTAACGTCGGGGAAAATGTTGTTCTGTACGCTTGCCATACCTGCAAGACCGAGACCGTACATAAATTCAACAACAAAAATGAGAATGGGACTTCCGCTGTTTCTGAAAAGCCACGCAAGAGCAAGACCTGAAACAGCAACTGGCATAAAGATTTTTGCAGGCATCTGCTTGTTTTTCTTGATTGAAAGGAAGTAAGCAGGGAAGAAGCCTAAAACCTCGCCCACAGCCTGAACCATAGTCAGCATTGAGTAGTTGTTTTCCTGTCTGAGAACAGTTTCAAGGAAGTAGTAGAAGGTCTGTGCCGCAAAGGATGAACCGAAGAGCATAATGAATCCGAAAAGGAAATACTGACGGAACACTCTGTTTTTGATAACCATTTTGTACTGATTAAGAAAAGCGCGTATATCAAGAGGCTCATTCACCTGGTCGGCAGAGCTTTCCTCACTTGTGCATTTGTAGGTGAAGATAAGAGGAAGGCTTGTCCAGAGACAGAGAATACATGCCATAATCAAGAATCTGTTTCTGTGCTCAGGACCGAATGAAGGCGTTACGAAAATGCCGTTTATACCGCCGAGAACAACAGAGGCAACAAAGAACGAGGAGTAGCTTGAAACAGCGTCCATAACCGTTCTTACGGCATTAAATTGGGTTCTCAGGTTGTATCCGGGAGCGATACCCGGAAGCATAGCAGTATGTGGTACCATAATCATTGTGCTTACTGTTTTGTAGAACATATAAGCAAGAATATAATAAATCATAACGGGTGTTGTGTCGCCACCCTGACACTTATCAGAAATTCCGAATGAGTACCACATAAGGAAAAAGGCAACCATAGCAGGGATAACGCCCCATTTGAGATAAGGTCTG
>JAFOXT010000018.1 GCA_017425745.1 Clostridia bacterium
CATAAAAACAATGCACCTATCCACGATAAGTGCATTGAAAAGCTTTTTTAATTTTATTTACGGCTTTCCGTACAAAGTGCAATCAGATCCTCAAGCTTTGCAGTAGCAAGACACTCAACTGTATCTGATGCACCGTAATATATTTTTACCTCTCCGTTATCTTCAAGAATCATACCGCCGGGAAAAATTACGTGCTTACGAAAGCCCGACTGTGTTTCGTAATAATTTTCGGGAGCAATAAGAGGAAGCTTACTCATACCCACAATTTTTGTAGGATCATCAAGGTCAAGAAGCATAATTCCTGCGCAGTATCTTTTTTTCCACTTTCTTTCCCAACCGTTTTTTCTGCGCTTATTATCCTTGTCTACAGCGTGGAAAATTGTAAGCCAACCCTTATCTGTTTTAATCGGAGGTGCCGCAGGGCCTATTTTATCGTTGGCATAAGGAACATCCTCAACAGCAAGAACAAGCTCAGTTTCACCCCAGAATTTAAGGTCGGGCGAGGTTGAAAGCCAAAGGTCAAATCTGTCCTTACCGCCTCTTGAATAAACCGGAAAAGGTCGCTCAAGCCTTACATATTTACCTCCGATTTTTTCAGGAAAGAGCACCATATTACGATTATCAGGTGCAGAGGCACTGATAATGTTTATTTTTTTAAAGCTGTCATCTGTTTCGGCAATACAGCCTCGTACTCCGTGTTTTGTATCCATAGCCATACAAAGGTAAGGCTTGCCGTCTATAACAGTAATTCTCGGGTCATAAAGCCTTTTAATTTCATCCCCGGGCAAAAGATTTTTGTTGTCAAAAATGGTCTTTTCACTAACTTTCCAGTTTATACCGTCATCACTTGTTGCAAAGCCGAGAGAGGTTTTGAATTTAACCTTAGGATATGTCTTTTCAGTAGGGCCGTAATCGTTACGGAATACCATAACGTATTTGCCGTTATATTTGGCAACGCCTGCATTAAAAATCAATGATGCTTCATAGGGTATATCATCCTTTGTAAGCACAGGCTTTTCTATTTTTCTTATACATTCTGCACTGTGAAGCACAGGCTTTAAAGTCTTGTTACTGAACAGTTTCATTTTAAATACACCTTTTCTCCTGATTCTGACGATTTATAAATTGCCAAAAACTCTTCTACAGCCTTTCCGCCCTCAAAAGCATCCACAGGGAAAGGCTTTTTGTTTTCTATGCATTCATAAAAATCCTTTATAAGAGGTGCGTGACCGCCGCCCCAATAGCTTTTGCCTATAAAATCCAGCTTGTTTTTCAAGCGAAGCTGTTTCACCTTACCGAAGCTGATTATATATGCATTGTCACCCTCTATACGCAAGGTGGCTCTTTTACATACTATATCAATCATAACGGGACGGTTATCTGTGAAAGCAGTTGTAGCATTAAAAAGCGCAGTAACGCCGTTTTCATATTCAAACAAAGCATTAACCGTATCCTCAACCTCGATAATTCCCTTAAGATGGTCGTTGAAGATGTGCGCTGTTACAGATACTGCATCGCTTCCTATGAGATATCTCATTAAATCCTGAGTATGTATGGCCTGATTTACAGTAACACCGCCGCCTTCTTTTTCAAGTGTACCGTGCCAGTCGTCACTGTAGTAGTCTTCGCCTCGGCTCCAATGCACAAAGGCTCTTACGGATTCAACCCTTCCGTATATTTTTCTGTCAATGATGCCCTTTACTGCACTGACAGCCTCTATATATCTGTTCTGAAAGCATACACCGAAATTGGCAGTGCTGTTTTCCTGCGCTTTATGGAGAAGCTCAAGACCTTCTTCAGAAATCGCGCAGGGCTTTTCGCAAAGAACGTGAATTCCTTTTCTGAGAGCAGTGACAGCCATAGGCACATGAAGATAGTGAGGTGTGCAGATATGAATACAGTCGGGCTTATCTTCACTCAGCATAGTTTCGTAATCATAATAAGCCTTGCAACTGTATTTCTTTGCTGTTTTGTCTGCACGCACCTTTTTTATGTCCACAACAGATGAGATTTCAACGTTTTTCAGACTTTTCAGCACTCTCAGATGGTTGCGTGAAATCATTCCGCAGCCAATCACTGAAACTCTCATTTTATCACTTCCTTAAAAAGTACTGCTCATATCCTCCACAGCCTTTGAGGCAACATCATCTTTAGCTTTTGATGAAGCAACCTTTTCCATAAGAATAGAATAGAACTTATCCTCATCAACGGGAAGAGTAACCGTTTCGTTTGTCCAGGAAGACAGATGGGCCGCATTTGAAATCATAAGACCGTTTATACCCTCAGTGCCTTCGGCAACAAGCGGTGTACCGTAAAGAATATGGTCCGAGAAGGCATTGAGTACACCCGGATGCTGGTCGTTTATGCCGTCAGTTTCAACTTCAGTTTCCTGATAGGGAATGCTTGCAAATCCGTTTTCACAGGTTCTGATATTTTCTGCAAGACCTTCTTCAAGCTCAAAGAGAGTGATCTTTTCACCTTTTTCACAAACAAGCTTAGCCTTGTCAAGAGTTATTTCAAGTCGGTTTGAACCGGGATAGTCACCTGTTGAGGTTACAAAAACGCCTGTTGCGCCGTTTGGATATTCAGCATAAATTGTAACGTCGTCTTCAATTTCAACGTCGTGCCATTTACCCTCGTGGCAGAAAGCTCTTACCTTTGAGGGCATTCCGCATATCCACTGCCACAAATCAAGCTGATGAGGTGACTGATTAAGCAGTACACCACCGCCTTCACCTACCCAGGTTGCTCTCCATCCGCCTGAATTGTAATAAGCCTGAGTGCGGTACCAATCGGTAATTATCCAGTTTACACGGCGGATTTCACCGTACATCTTACTGTCTACGATTTCTTTTATCTTTCTGTATACACAGTTTGTTCTCTGATTGAACATCATAGCAAAGGTTTTATCCTGCTTTTCTGCAAACTCGTTCATTTCACGAACCTGCTTTGTATAAACACCTGCCGGCTTTTCAGAAACAACATGAATACCTTTTCCGAGAGCCTTCATTACAAGCTCAGGGTGTGAATAATGAGGAGTGCAGATAATAACTGCATCAACCTCACCGCTTTGGATAAGCTCTTCTGCTGAATTATATCTTTTTGCCCAAGGAAGATTTTCTTCTGACCAGAGCAGCTTTTCGGGTGTGCTGTCGGCAACAGCAGTAATACGCATACCTCTTATTTTGCCGTTAAGAAAGCTTTTTGCGTGAGATGTACCCATATTGCCCATACCGATAATACCAAAACGAATGGGATGAATTTTATTTACAACACTGTACATAGCATCAGCTGCCGCCTTGAAGGATTCGGCGTGGCTTGGATAAGAATTCACCTTTATTTTTCTTACACTGTTAACTACAGCCTCAAGCTTTCCTAAGCCTTCAAAAACCTTAAGGTGAGGCTCAAGAGAAAGAATAACAGTTTTCTTGTGTTTATCGAATCTTTTAAGAATTTCTTCCACGTTACCGTCGCCCTCACCTGCAGGTACAACGTCGGAGTTTTCGTAAAGAGCATCCTTGATGTGGAAATATTCTATGTAATCCTCAAGTAAATCATAAGCCTTGAGGGTGTCAACACCGCACTGAACAAAGTTAGCAGGGTCAAAAACTGCTCTGAGCTTTCCGTCGCAGGCCTTAAGAATATCAAAACAACGCTCAGCATTGTCACCGTAAATTCCCTTTTCGTTTTCGTGGCATGGAATAATTCCGTTTTCCGCTGCATAGTCGGTCATAGCCTTAACTCTGCGGATAACCTCATCTCTGTATTCTTCATAGGAGTCGTTTTCGCTGAAATAAAAGCTGAATAATCGGATATATTTTGCTTCAAGAATTTTTGCAACTTCAACAGTATTCTTAAAAGCTTCAAAATGAGGTGCAAAATCCTCCTTGATGTTGATTTTGCCGTAGCCTGAGCCGATTGAAGCAACCTTCATTCCCTCACGGTCAATCTCCATTTTCATTTCTTTTGCCTGACTGACAGTCATCTGGTTTATGTTAAGAGTCTTGCCGAAGCCGCGAAGCTCCATATGTGTAATTCCGTTAAGCTTACAGGCAGCCATCTGTCCGCCTATAGTTGTCTCGCCCGATTCATCACAGAATGCGGAATAAATAAAATGTGCCATTATAACTACTCCTTTGCTGATAGTTGTACATTTTAATTGTACATCTGTTTTGTTATATTTTCCTTGATTATTTTGATAAATTAAGAGTGTTTTCTTTACTTTTTTGATATGATATCAGGTGTTATTAAATTGCAGTAAGCAAAAGCTTTCCTTTAACCTTTCTTCTGCAGCTTTTTCGGAGAGATGCCATACACCTCTTTGAACTTTTTTGAAAAATAATTGCTGTCCTCAAAGCCGCAGATTTCGGCAATTCCGGTAATGTTCTGACCTTCGGCACTTCTGAGAAGCTGCTCAGCATACTGAAGTCTCAAGGAGTTAAGATACTTTGAAAAGCCGAGACCTGTTTCTTTTTTGAACATTCTTGAAAAATGCTCGGGACTTACAGAAAACCTTTTTGCAAGAGAGGAAAGGGTAATATCGGAAGCAAAATTTTCTCTTATGTACGCAACTGCCTCTTTGATTATTCTGTTGCCGTCGTCTACGGTAATGCAGGAGTCGGAGTTTCTTAAAAGAAGATAAAAAAGTGAGTGAGTAAGACAGACAAGAATTTCGTCAGAATAAATATCACCGAGTCTGTATTCGTTTTCGGCTTTTTCAAAAAGCTTTTTCACCTCGTCAACTACAAAAGGATTACGGTAAAGATAAGTGCCCGAAGTAAAGCCCGCCCTTACCGATGCAGGGATGTATTTGCCTGAGCAGTTGATAAGTATTCTGGAATGGTTTATATCGTCGTATTTTGTGTGATGAATCATACCGTCGGGAATTACAACAATATCGCCTGCCTGAACACTGTAAAGCTTGTTGTCTATAATGTAGGTGCAGTTACCCTCAAGCATAAAATATATCTCATAAAGAGAGTGATAATGGGGCCATGACGTACCCGTTTCGGCAACCCTTTTACTCATTCCGTGATGAAAATAAAATTCCTCAGCAGGGTCAAATTTTATAAAGCTCATAGTACACCTCCCTGTATTCTTGAGGTGATAATAGCACCTCATATCAAAAAAGTCAAGAAAAGCAACTAAAGATATCAAAATAATTAAGGAAAACAAAACAAATTAGATGTATGATATAATTAAAATAATTATAAGTAAAAGGATGATCAGTATGAAAGCAGCTATTAAAATTATTATCGCTATTATACTCGTTGCCGCAATCGGCTTCGGCGGATTTATCGGTTTCCAGAGCTCAAAGGGAATTTCCTATGATATTGCATCTGTAGAAAAGCTTCAGAGCGACATTGAAATTGTTTCTGAAACAGACGACAGCGTTACAATCAAAAAGAAATCTGACGGCGACTTCAAGGTTCTTATGTTCACCGATACCCATCTTAAGGGTGACAAAGAGCTTGACAATATGACTGTTACATATCTTGTTGAAATGCTCATGTACGGTAAGGAAGCAAGCAACCGAAAACAAGAGATAGACCGCCAGCACTACACTATTCCGAACCAAAGACCAAAAGATAAGCATTGTGGGAAAATCTAAACTTTTGGATTTTCCTACAATGCCAACTACG
>JAFOXT010000165.1 GCA_017425745.1 Clostridia bacterium
AGTAAGACCGAACTGTTCAAACTGATAGTCAACGAGTCTGCCGTGAAGCGGTGTTCTGCCCAGAAGTCCCATCATAAAGTCAGTGAATCTGCCGAGGGTATGTACAAGATTTTTATCGTCAACAACCTGATAAATCGTAGAGCCGTTATGAGGAGAACAGATGCAAGTCACACTTTCAATGTAGCTTTCCTTACCGCCGGTGAAAAGCGGTGAAACATCTTCAGCGTCGGTTGCTGCCATTTCCTCGGCACTGCCGTAGGTAAGAAGGTGAGTGAGAAGTCTGATAACCTGACCGCCGTGGCTGTGTCCGATAAGATGAAACCTTCTTTCGCCGAAGCCCTCACAAAGGGGCTTTTTGTATGTTCTTCCGTAACGGCTATGGCCGTGAGCCTCTGAATGAGCCTTGCCGTAGTCTACCCTTGTACCCATAAGCTGAGCATAAAGCTCGCAGGCATTATCCCAGGCGCTTCCTACAGGCCCCACAGAAGCAGAATAACATTCAAAATTCTCTTTCCTGAGATATTTTATAAGGCTGCCCGTTGTTCCGCCCCAATAAGGAGAAAGCTTATCCATACCGATTTTTTCTCCCCAGCCGAACATTCCGTGAACAAAAATAAAGGGATATTTGTTTTTCATCATAATTCTCTCCTATGATATTTTCTTTTTTCGATTATATCACCTTATTTAAATAAAAGCAATAAAAAATAAAGCCACCTTACAAAAAGGTGACTTGCTGGAGCTGGAAACGTGACTCGAACACGCGACCTGCGCATTACGAATGCGCTGCTCTACCAACTGAGCTATTCCAGCATTATCAAAAGTGAATTTATTATACTCCAAAATCAATTCAATATCAATAGGTTTGTATAAAAAAGTGAAGCGGATGTAGTTCACTACAGACTTCCGAGAAATGTGCAAGAACAACAATGTCAAAATCGCACGAAGCTCGAAGCTTTGTGCGATTTTTAGTTATAATTAGTTTTAGTGTATTTTTTATTATTTTGAAAAGTGGCGTTGTTCTTCTTGTGCGTTTATCGACAGTCTGATTATAACATTTGTCTTATATCACTACCACAGAATCTTAAGGGCATGCTTGTGCCGATTATTCTTGAAGCAATTCTCTGTGAATACTGCTTTTCTATGTCACCGAGCTCAAGATTTGTGCTGATAATTGTGGGCAGACAACGGAGAATTCTTGTGTTGATTATGCTGTGAAGCTCTGCAACAGTAAACTGAGTTGTAAACTCAACTCCGAGGTCGTCGATAATAAGAAGGTCGCAGGAAAGAATTTCTTCCTTTATGCTGTCCTGCTGAGGAAGTCTGCCGAAGTGCTCCTTTTCAAGCTTATCCATTATATTCTGAATGCTGTCGTAGTAAACATCATAACCTTTTTCAATTACACGGTTGGCAATTGCAAGGGAAAGGTGGGTTTTTCCAAGACCGGTTGCACCCATCATAAGAAGATTTTTGCTCTTGGTTGTAAAATCCTCAGCGTAAGCCTTGCAGTATTCATATACCTTGGTCATATGGGCTCTCTGATTAACACCGAGAGTTTTATCTGTAACATCGGCATATTTTGAAAGGCTGAAGGTCTGAAAGGTGCTTCTTTTAAGGGGTGAGGCTGCTGAAAGCTCATCGGTTGCAACCTCTCTTATAAGCTTTTTATAGCACTGACAGTAAAAGCCGTTATGTGAGCCGGTGTCCTTACATACAGGACAGGTGTAGGGTGGCTCAAGATAATTTTCATCATACCCTGCTTTTTTAAGAAGCGCTTTTTTTCTGTCCTGAGCGTCAAGACTTTTAATTGAAAGCTGACGGATAAACTCGGCTGCATCTGCACCCATTCCTATAGCCTTGACAGTGTCTGCGCCGCACTGTGCCATTTCTCTTTCTATTTCAAGAAGCTCGGGATATTCCATAGCGATCTCGCTGTGACGGATTTCCTGCACCTTAAGAGCAGTCGCTCTGCGCTCGTCAAGAATCTGCTTTGCTTTGATATATACACTTTGCTTGTAGGACATTTTCTGCACCTGCCTTACACTGGTTTAATGAATAATGAATAATTGCGGGTCGCTTCGCTCCGATTTTATTACTGACATTAACCGTCAGCAATTTTGCATTTAATCAGGCGTTTTTATCGTTTTTGTCGTAAACAAGGTCAACACTTTTCTGCATAAAGCGGTCAATATCATAGGACGGCTCACGCTGCTCGTGCTGAGGCTTTTCTTTTTCCTTTTTGCCTGAAGCTTTTTTCTGACTTTCCTGCCAACGTTTTCTTTCCTCTGCTATATCAAGAGGAGTTTTAACGCCGTTTTTGTGCCAGGAGGTAATAATTTTATCCATATAAGGCATACTCATTTTGCCTGTACGGTCAACGCACTCTTCGTAAGCGTAGAAAATCATATTGGCATCGTAGCCGTATTCCTTAATCCACGCGGTAAGATAACCAAACTGCTTTGATGTGGGTCGTTTGTTTGTTATATCGGTAAGAAGTCTTAATTTATGCCAGACCTCATTTACAACATTATGCTCTTCGATATATTCCATAGCTCCCTCAAGGGAATCAATTTCAAGCTCACTCCATTTCTTGCCGATTTTTGCAATGTTGGAAAAGCTTGCCTTGCCCTGACTTACAGCATATTCAATTGCCATAAGAATAACCTCAACGGGCAGACCGTAGGAATCATACATCATAATAAGCACCGACTGTCCGTCGTAGCCGATTGTTTTGCCAAGGGCAGTCTGAGCCTCACGGAAAAGCACGGAGATATCCTTACACTCCTTGCATCTTACTGCAATCTGCTCGTGGCTGGGGCGTGAAATGGGAATATCCTGCACCTCTTTTTTAGGCACAACAGGGGTTATTTCAATTTTTGTTTCTTCCTTTGCCGGTGCACTCTGCACAACAGCTGCAGGTGCTTCGCCGTCTTTTATAACAATGCCTCTTTCGTACCAGAAAAGCAGTGCGTCAGCCACATCCTGACTGTCAAGGAAAAGTGCATCTGAGATATCCTTTACAGTGACCTGTCTTGTTGAGCCGTGTCTGAGAAGGTAGAGAATAACCTTCAGCTGCACAACTGAAGCAAGACGGATGTTCTCGTCAACAATTGCTGTGGGTACGGGAAAAATTCCGCTGAAAGAAGCCGGATTAATTTTGAATTCCATTTAAATCAATACTTTCCGAGATATTTATCAATTTCCCACTGAGAAACTCTTGTTGTGTATTCTGTCCATTCCTCTGTTTTTGCAGCAATATACTTTTTATGAACGTGTTCGCCAACTGCCATTTTTGCAAAGTCGCTCTTTCTGAATTCTCTGAGTGCATCATAAAGAGTCTTGGGAAGAGAATGGATATCAGCCTGATGTCTTTCTTCTCTTGTAAGCTCAAAAATGTTGCTGTCTGCAGGTGCGGGAGGTGTCATACCTTTTTCGATACCGTCAAGACCTGCCTGAAGCACTGCGGCAAAAGCAAGATAGGGGTTAGCTGCGGGGTCGGGATTACGAAGCTCAATTCTTGTGCCTGAACCTCTTGCAGTGGGAATACGCACGAGGGGACTTCTGTTCTTTGCAGACCATGCAATATAAACAGGAGCTTCATAGCCGGGAACAAGACGCTTGAAAGAGTTAACGAGAGGGTTAGTGAGAATTGTAATTGCCTTGATGTGGTGCATAACGCCTGCAATAAAGCTGTAGGCAGTTGCACTGAGGCCTCTCTCGTCGTTTTCGTCACAGAAAATGTTCTTTCCGTCTTTGAAAAGTGAAAGGTTGATATGCATACCTGAGCCAGCCATACCGAATACGGGCTTAGGCATAAAGGTTGCATAAAGGTTGTGCTTATCTGAAATGGTTTTTACAACCTGCTTGAATGTCATTACGTTGTCGGCTGTTGTAAGCACTTCGTCATACTTGAAGTCGATTTCGTGCTGAGCAACTGCGTTTTCGTGGTGTGAAGCTTCAATTTCAAAGCCCATTTTTTCAAGAATGAGACAGATTTCTCTGCGGCAGTTTTCACCGCGGTCAACGGGACCGAAATCGAAGTAGCCACCCATATCAAATGTATTAGTTGTTGCCTTTCCGCATGAATCAAGATGGAAAAGGAAAAATTCACATTCGGGGCCTACAAAGCACTTATAGCCCATATCTGCTGCTCTCTTCATAGCTCTTCTGAGAACATATCTGGGGTCGCCCTCAAAGGGTGTGCCGTCTGAATTATAAACGTCGCAGATAAGTCTTGCAGTTTTTCCGTTAGCCTCATCCCAGGGAAGAATCACAAAGGAGTTAAGGTCGGGATAAAGACACATATCACTCTCTTCAATTCTTACAAAACCGTCAATCGATGAACCGTCAAACATACAGCGGTTATCAAGTGCTTTTTTAAGCTGACTTGTTGTTATTGAAACACTTTTGGGTGTGCCGAGAATATCGGTAAACTGAAGGTTAATGAAATTTACACCTTCATCTTGTGCTATTCTGAGAATGTCTTCCTTTGTATACTTTGCCATAGTCCTGCTCCTTTCAAAAACTGCAGAAATGTTCCGCTAAGGTTTCAGTTTACTATAACATATCAGCGGGATTTTGTCAATTTCAAAAAGGGTACCGAAGCAAAAATCTGCATATTGACAAAGAGCTGACAAGAGATTTATAATATTACTATGAAAACTCACAAGGAGGAAATATTATGGCTAAACTTGAATGTACGGTAAACGGCGATTTTGATGCTGTGATAGCAAAAATCACAGACGGAATTGAAAACGGCAGCATGACCTCATCACTTGAAGATTCAAGCGATTTCACAATTGGCGACGTGCGCTGCAGTGTGAGAGTTTTTGAGCGCTACTCCTATATGGGAAAAAACAGAGTAAGCCTCAGCATTACCCTTCTTCAGGTGGGCAGTAATCCTATTCAGCTTTCAGCAATTACCTCCGGCGGCAGTCAGGCAATGCTTTTCAAAATCAACACACTTGGCGAAGAAAGCTTTCTTGATTTGCTTAAGGAGATTCTGGGAATCAGAAATTAAAGTTGAAAGTTAAAAGTTGAAAGTTAAAATATGGTCGCAGGTTTATGTTTCTGTAAAAAGAAGGTAATAGTCTGCGAAATAAGTTAAGATAAAAAGGGTAAAGAGTAGATTGTATCCGCCTTTACAAATATAAGATATAAAAATTCAGTCCGCCAATTAAGCTCAGTTGCTTTGGCGGACTGTTTATTTGATTTTGGTTGTAATTAAAACGGATATAATCGGAGCGTAGCTCCCCACATTTCAACTTTTAACTTTCAACTTTCAACTCTGAACAAAAGCCCTCTCGGGCTTTTATTCAACCGGCATTTCTACCGTTGCTGTAAAGAGGTCACCGTCAATTGAAAGGTCAAGCTTACCCTTCATCAGATTACAGAGATTTTCTGCAATTGAAAGTCCAAGGCCGTTACCTGAGGTTGAACGGGATTCGTCACCGCGGACAAATCGGCTTTTCAGCTCTTCCGGTGTCATATTTAAAGGTGCGGCAGAAATATTTTTGATTATGATTTTCGCCGTAGTGCCCGTTTTCTGTGCACTGATATAAACTCTTGTGTGCTCCATTGCGTATTTCTTTACGTTTACAACAAGGTTTTCAAGCACTCTGTAAAGCAGGTTGCTGTCAGCCTTTACAATAATATCCTCGTCGGGAAGAGTCACAATTACGTTAAGATTCTTCTCAGAGAGACCCTCACTGTGCTCACCTGTAAGCTGGTTGATGAACTCATTTACGCTGACGGAAACCGTATGCACTGTAATTGCGCCCGAGGAAGCCTTTGAAGCTTCTACAAGGTCTTCAATAAGGTGCTTAAGACGGTCACTTTTTTCGCTGAGCACCTGAAGATAGCTCTGTGCAGTTTCATCAGGAATATCACACTTCTGAAGTAAATCCACATAGTTGATAATGCTTGTGAGAGGCGTTTTCAGGTCGTGAGAAACGTTGGTGATAAGCTCGGTTTTCATTTTTTCGTTCTGCATAGCCTTGTCAACTGCATTTTTGATTCCGTCGCTGATGCCCATAAGGTC
>JAFOXT010000166.1 GCA_017425745.1 Clostridia bacterium
AAATGCTAAAAAACCGTGTTTCTCTTGATTCGAGAAACACGGTTTTTCGACAGTCTGAAACGCTCTTGCAGAATGCGCGGGGTTGCTAAGGACAGTTTATAAAAACAGTCATTAGATACCGTGCATTGCAGAAGGAAAAGAAATAACCAAGAGAGAGTAAAATCTTTCTTGGTTTTCTTTTTTATTAATATTTGCACATTCGACAAATCCTTCTTTAATTTGTACAATGTAAGTACAAAATTTCAAGGAGGACTTTTTATGTCAAACCAAAACAAATTCAAATATCGTCAGGTTGGTGATTATTTAATCCCAAACCTCGTTTTACCACCCGAAGAAGCTAATATTACCCTCGGCAAGTGGGGCATGTTGCACAAAGATTATCTTCTCAAGTACAAGAAGGTACTGTTTGCAACTCTGCTCACAGAAGGTAAACTATATCAGCACTGTGCTGATATAGAAAAACAGGCTCAGCAGATGTTTGATACTCTGGTTGAACAAATGAAAGCAACTGAAGGTGTAACCGAGCAACTAAAAGAAGAAAATCAGATTGAATGGCTATGCCGTATGAAGAATATTGAATCAAGAGTAAGAGAAACAATATGCAAGGAGTTTATATATATATATGACAGCAAAACAGAATATTGCGGCATCAAATAAATTCTTTGCTGAATTTTGAAAAAAATAACAGAAAAATTCGATATTATTATTACAAGAAAACAACATTCTGTTGATAGAGAAAAACTATACATAAATGGAAAAATTATAAAAACAAAATCAGATAGCATAAGTAGTTAGTTTTATATACAATGTTATTATATGTTTATAAATTCCCCGTTGTGGCAAACACTTGCTACAACGGGGGCAAATTTCTATAGAAAGACTATAGCTAAACTGACCTCGCATAGAGAACAGATTAAGACACTATGCGATATTACATTTCTTTTTGAAATACAAACATACCTTCTCCACCATCACCTATAAAATCTTCAGGCATATCAGGTTCAGGATTCTTTTTATTTATAAACTTTACAACATGGAATCCGCATTTATTGACATAAAAATGAATGTTTCGTTTTTCAAAATAAGGTGTACAGGTCTCCCACACTTTTGTATCGGGATACATCTTTTCAATAGCATTCCAAATAGCAAAGCCTATGCCTTTAGTCTGTGTACCGTATTTAACATAAAGCAAATCCAGATGATTATTCTGTGTCTTTTTGTCAATTACAACTACTGCACCGCCAACCGTTTCACCGTCAACAACAGCCTTGTATGCTGCTGAACCTTCAGCATTGAGTGAACGGTCTATATCTTTTTCGGGAAGAATGATATCATCTGTTTTCCCATACACATCCTCAAAGCCTTTCTGAAAAGCTTCCTGAATATCAGATTTGAAAGCAGGCAAATCCGCTTCAGTCATAGGTAAAAGTTTAAAATTCATTGTGTACCTCATTTGTAATGTATTATTTGAAATAAAAATCTATAATTTCATCCATTTCCTTGCTGTTGTTATGTGTCCTTATAAAATCAAGAACCTCTTTGGTTGTTACAGTTTTCATATAAAAAGTTTCATAATAGCTTCTTAACATATCCTTGAAAGCATCATCTCCTATCAGCAAGCGTACCTCCTGTAAAAAAGCATAGCTTCCGTTGTATTCTGCATCACCGTAGAATCTTTCTTCAGAAAAATCATGAGGCGGAGTATTCAGATAAAAGCCCTTATAACCCTCACGGGCATATTCGATAAGCTCTGTTCTGATTTGCTCTTTCTGCTCAAGATCGGGATAACTCTCCTCAAGTTCAGCTACAACTTTGTGTGCCTTACAGTCAGCAAGACCGAAGATATCTTTTTCCAGAAGTGTAGCAAACCCCTCGTCAATCCAGGCTTCAAGGTATTCGTTATTACCAACAACGCCATAGAACCACTGATGCGCAATTTCATGTGAAATCTTCTCTTCATGGGATATTGCATCAAAGAAGGAATTATCAAAAAAGCCTGAAGCATTTGCCATTACTAAACCGGGAAATTCCATACCACCGTAACCGTAGCCTAAAAGACAAGGTGCGATATCTAATTCATTATAAGGGTAAGCACCGATCTCTTCACTGAAAATTCTTAAGCTGTCTTCAGCTACAGCGTTTGTTATTTTTCGGTATTCCTCGGTGAATTTTCCGTCGAGATAATAACTGTTGACGGTAATGCCGTTAACATCGAAGGTATCTTTTTTCATAAAGTCGCATACAACTACTGCAAAATCACGGGCTGATTCTAACTTAACAGTTGATGTTCCGTTTTCAGTTTGTTCGACACCTGCCATTGCTACTGTATAGCTTTCGGGAGCGTGTAATGTTACAGAGTAATCTGCCAGGTCGTAGCTTCTGTTTTCTCCATCATCAAAGTACGGATAGGTTTCCCATTTACCGTTTTCGTTATCGGCAAGATAGGGATAGCAGAATGAAAGGCAATAAATCTTCCCTTCTTCGGTTTTTCTGAAGCCGAAACGGTCACCTCTGTGCGGAATATCGGTTTCCATAGAGACAGTTATTGTCTGTCTCTGTCCCACTTCTATTTTGTCATCTTCACCTAAAGACACATAAATAACAGTTTTATCATCACCGAATTTATATTCAAGAGGAGTATTACTTCCTTTAAGTGTTATTGAATAGATTTGACTTTTCAGGTCTTTGTTGTCCGAAGAATAGTTTTCTTCCGCAAACTTAAGGGCAGAGGGAGTCATATCACGCAAACACAGCTCGGTGAGAGGTGCATCGGTTTTGTTTTCAATTTCTATATGTACTTTTTCGTTGAGGGTATTCTTTTTGGTATCAAGAGTAAGCTCCATATCATATGAAATTGCATCTACAAACTTTTTCTCGTTTTCAGCAGTAATGCTCTTGTATCCCTCAAGCAGCTCATCGTTTTCCATTATGAACGGAGCTGCTGTCGGCTGGTCAAAAGCCACATCGTATTTTGTCATAAGATAGTCATTAAGCTGACTGCGGTTTTCAAACTCTGTTAACTGATAAGGCTCCTGAAATGCAAGCTTCTCTAAAAAATAAAGCTTATCGTTATAGTCAAAAAGAATACCCGTATGACCGATAAAAAGATAGCTGTCATTTTCGTCAATAGCTTCGTGAAATACAACGCTGATAAGACTTGCTTTTTCGTTATCAAGGAATTTTATTCCTCTTTCATTCCAATCCTTCTGAAGAGATTTAATATGGATTTCTGTATCTTTTGTAAGAATAGTGGGTACCGTTGAGTAAAGTACAGAGAAAGCCTTTTCATCATCGGACTTAATAAATGCTGATGAGTCTTCGCCTGATGCATATAAATCAAGAACAATCATTTCATCTCTGATTTCACTATCCTCAGAGATTTCGAGAAAGTCTTTGAAAAGGCTAAAGGCTGTAATACGGCAGTTGTACCCCATAAAGTCAGGTGACTTCTCATTCCATTCGTCCTGTAAATCATATGGGTCATATTTAGCTTTTTCAGGATTATACTCTTCAAATTCCGCGGCAAGACTATCGGGG
>JAFOXT010000167.1 GCA_017425745.1 Clostridia bacterium
AAAAAGGTTGAGCTTATCTTCGGTGCTGAAAAGGTTTACGATGAAGCTGTTACCTACACAGAAAAGGAAGACGGCACATTTGAGCTTACAGCAGCAGTAAACAGAGAAAATGCAAAGGAATTTACAACTGAAGCTGAAGGCAAGGTAGTAACTTCAATTGCTCGTCACCCCTTCAAGTGGGATAATTACATCGAAACCGTTTATATCGGCAAGGATATAAAAGAGCTTCGCGGTGAAAGCTTTGTAAATCTCCGTGCACTTAAAGAATTTGTTGTTGATGAACAGAACGAAAGCTTCTGTGCAGTTGATGGTGTTCTCTATACAAAGGATATGAAAACACTTCTCTGTGTTCCTAAGGCTTATGAGGGTGGCAAGACATTTATTGTTCCCGCTACAGTTGAGGTAATCAGCCGTTCAGCTCTTTCAGACTGCAAGTTCGAGGAAGTATTACTTCCTGAAGGTCTCAAGAGAATTGAATCAATGGCATTCCTTAAGGCTGAAAATCTCAAGGAAATCAATTCCTACAAGGGCTCAAATACTTATTCTTCACTTCCCGAAGGTCTTGAATTTATCGGTCTTGACGCATTCAACTACGCTTCAGGTCTTACTTATCTTTACATTCCCTCATCAATCAAGGAAATCGGTGCATACAGCTTCTGCTACTGTGCAAAGGTTGACGCAGACGGAAACAAGGTTGGTGTAACTGAGGTTAATGTGGGACTTTCAGCAGATGCCTTCAAGAAAATCAAGGCAGGCGATCACTGGATTCCCGAATTCAGAAACGCTAAGAACGAAGTTGCAAAAGTAAACTACGGTGCTGAAAGAGCGTAAAATCAAATAAAATTTTCCTTAACCTTTCACCTTATGGTGAGAGGTTAAGTTTTTTTAAGGAATTGTAAAATGTATTGATTAAAGAAAAAAAATCTGATAATATATAGTGGTATAAATTTGAGAAGGAGCAGAAAAGATGAACAAGCAGTTTACAGTTAAGTATAAGTTCGGCGGCGAAGTTATTACTTCAAACGAAAAAGAAAACAACCTTTACCGTCTGGACATTGTAGAAAAAGACAACAGATACACAGTTACACTTACTCCCAAGCAGCCCTTTGAAATGATTGATTTTTATGTTGAATTCCCTTACGGCTTCAAGAAGGATGACAAGTTCTTCGGTGCAGGCTATCAGTCATGGACAAAGTCAAAGGAATGGACAGAAAACGAAGTTATGCCCAGCGTTATCAAGCTTGCAAATATTTCTGAAATGACAAAGAATATTGCAAGAAAAACAAGTGACGAGTGGATGATTAAATACTCAGGCAAAAAAGGCGAATTCCACAGCCATTGCTACACTTATGTGAGAAACGGTGAAAATGTAAAGCTCTGGGGTTCACTCAGCGAAAAAACCGGTTATACATATTTCAAGGTTAAGATGAAGGAAAATCGCTTCTACTTCTGCAAGGATCTCCTTGGCAAGATTGTTGACAGCGAGCTTCAGATTTTTGATATTGTATACTTTGAAGGCACTTATGACGAAGTGTTTGATAACTACTTCGGTATGTGGAAGATGCCCGAAACAAGAAAGGGTATGATGAGCGGTTATACCTCATGGTACAACTATTTCCAGGATATCAACGAAGAAATCATTCTCCGTGACCTTGATGCTCTTGACCCCTACAAGGATCAGGTTAACATTTTCCAGATTGACGATGGTTACGAAACATTTATCGGTGACTGGCTTGATCCCAACCCTGCAAAATTCCCCAATGGTATGAAATATATTGCTGACAAGGTTCACGAAAAGGGCTATAAGGCAGGTATCTGGCTTGCTCCCTTCAACTGTCAGAAGATTTCAAGAATGGCTAAGGAGCATCCCGATTGGCTTATTAAGGATACAGACGGCAAGCCTATGGTTGGCTGTCTTGCATGGGGTGGCGCTTATACCTTCGACATCTACAACGAAGAAGTAAGAGCTTACCTCAAGAAGGTATTCGACGTGGTTCTCAACGAATGGGGCTACGATATGGTTAAGCTTGACTTCCTCTACAGCCAGTGCATTAAGCCCAGACACGGCAAGAGCCGCGGTGAAATTATGTGCGATGCAATGGCATTCCTTCGTGAATGTGTAGGCGACAAGCTCTTCCTCGGTTGCGGTGTGCCCATCGGTCCCGCACTCGGAATCTGTGACGCTTGCAGAATCAGCTGTGACGTTGACCTTAACTACAAGGGTGAATTCTACAGCCGTATTCAGGTAAGTAACGAAATGCTCAGCGCAAGAAGCGCAATCAACAACTCAATCTTCCGCCGTCACCTTAACGGCAGAGCCTGGATGAATGACCCCGACGTATTCTTCCTCAGAAACACAAACCTCAGATTCAGCGACGAGCAGAAGTTCCTTCTCGGCAGAATCAACAACCTTTGCGGTAACGTTCTTTTCATTTCAGATAATGCAGCTGAATATGACAAGAAGACAGGCAAGCTCCTTAAGAAATTCTTTGAAAAGACTGACGAAAAGATTCTCTCAGCAGAATATATCCACAAGGATGTAATCAAGGTTGTTTCAGAATACAAGGGCAAGAGAAAGGCAATTACCTTCAATCTTGAAAAGGGCTGCATCTACTTTGATGAAAGCTGGAAGAAGAACTTCAAGAACCCCACAACAAAGGCTGACAGAAAAGTTAAAGTTAAATCAGCTATATAAAAAGCTTAAGAGGTCTGCAAAATGCAGACCTCTTTTTTATGTGTTATTTTAATCGTTGGGGGTTGTTTGTCATTCCTAATATATAATCAATGCTTACATTATAGTAATTTGATAATTGTATAAGGACATTTGTAGGGATATCCCTTGAGCCGAGCTCATAGTATGAATATGCTTGTTGGGAACAGTGTAATATATTTGACAAATCCTTTTGAGTAAGGTCAGAATCTTCTCTCAAATCTTTAATACGTTGATACATAAAACATCA
>JAFOXT010000168.1 GCA_017425745.1 Clostridia bacterium
AAATCTTAGCCTTGCAAAAGAAGAGGCAGACAAGCTCAATTCAGAGGGCTGTAAAGTAAAATATGTATATAACGACGCAAGCAAGCCTGAAACTTATATAACTATGATTCAAAAGGTTATAAACGACAGCGGACGAATAGATGTGCTTATCAACAACTTCGGCACATCGAATCCCAGAGAGGATCTTGACTTTTCAAGAACAGACACCGATGTATTTTTTGACACAGTAATCATAAATCTGAGAAGTGTTTTTATTGCAAGTAAGGAAGCAGTAAAGCATATGGCTCAGCAAGGCGGAGGAAGTATTATCAACATTTCTTCTGTGGGCGGACTTGTGCCTGACATTTCGCAAATTGCATACGGAACAAGCAAAGCGGCAATAAATTATCTCACAAAGCTGATAGCAGTTCACGAGGCTAAAAATAAAATCCGTTGCAATGCAGTTCTTCCCGGAATGACGGCAACAGATGCGGTGCAGGCAAAGCTTTCAGGAGAATTCAAGGAGCTTTTTTTAAGGCACATCCCCTTCAGCAGAATGGGTCTGCCGGAGGAAATTGCAGCTGCGGCACTGTATTTTGCAAGTGACGAATCGGCTTATACTACGGGACAGATTTTAACTGTATCAGGTGGCTTCGGTCTTGCAACACCATTGTACGGAGATTTGTCAGGAAAGGATGACCGCAGGTAACAGAAAAAGGTATGCAGAATTTTTACTGCATACCTTTCAAATTTTTATTCAGTGTTTTTTCACCTTATTGAAGCCAATTAATCTTCCAACTGAAATTGTCGGAAACAAAGCATCAAAAGCTTAACTCAGTACAATATTGTTCAGCTTTTTCCTGCTGCAACTTCAACTGTCTGTATGGTAGGTTGCTTGTATACTGTGTCAATTGAAAGCATTAGCATTTGAAAAGGAATCATTTATATCCAGAAGCACATCCAGCACAAGTTCATCATCCACAGGAACCGTGGTTGTTGTTCCTCGGTAAGAAAAGCGGTATTGTTTATCTGTCATACCATAACCGAAAAACACATTCATTGTAATCGGACCCGGACCGCCTGTACTGTACACCGAAATCTTGTTTGGTTCTCTACTAAGAGTACCGCCATGAAGCGTAATACGTTTTTTAAAAATTTTATTCCGTTCAAAAACTCTCAGCGAGGTACGATTTTCGCTTTGCAGAAGATAGAAAAAGTAATCACCTTTCTTCAAAGATTTAACAATCTCCATCTTCTCGCCTGTTTCTTCAAAATATTCTGCATATCGCTCCGACTCCTTAAGAATTGCACTCTCATTATCTATCGGAACACTTGTAAAAAAGTGATAAGCGGGATATGACAAAGCGGCAAGCATAATAAGAAGCAACATAACGGCTACAGAAATAATAACCGAACGCTTTCTTTTACGTTTATCGTTTTTCATTGTTTCAACTATAACTTCATCACCTACCTCGTGAAAGCTTTCTTTTTCAATTCTTTCACCGTTGAGTATTTCGATTACACTTACTCCGAGAGCTTCTGACAAAGAAGTCAGAAGTGAAATATCAGGAGCACTTCTGCCTGTTTCCCACTTTGAAACTGCTTTATCTGTTACGTTTAATTTTTCAGCTAATTCTTTTTGAGTGAGCCCTTTTTCTTTTCTCTGCTCAGAAATAAATCTGCCGACATCAGACGTATTCATAACATCAACCTCCTTTTCTATGAAAATTATATACCCAACATTGAAAAAAGTCACCCTACCAACGGTAGAATAACGCAAAAACAACTGCGCATACGCATAAAAAGCGTAACGCAGTTGCATTTTTATTTATTAACATATATTCTTTTTACTCTCGGCATAAAGCTACAGATGATTTCATAGTTGAAGCTGTGACACATTGAGCCAAGCTTTTCTGCAGAAATTTCTTCGTCACCGTCTTTTCCCATAACAACAATAGTGTCACCGACTTTAATATCGGGAATGTCAGTAACATCAGCCATAAACTGATCCATACATATTTTTCCGACAATGGGAGCTTTTCTGCCGCCTACAAGCACATAACCTACGCCTGTAAGACATCGCTTGTAGCCGTCGGCGTAACCTATTGAAATTGTTGCAATTCTTCTTTCTGACGGTGCTTCATAAATATGACCGTAGCCTATTTTTGTTCCGGCAGGAACAGTTTTCAGATGAACTATATGACTGAAAACTGACATAGCAGGTTTAAGCTTCAGGTTTTCTTTATTTACCTCATCTGAGGGATAAAGGCCGTAAAGTGCAATACCTACGCGGCACATATCATACTTCTTTGGAAGATCAATTGTGCCTGCACTGTTGTTTATATGCTTAATGGGAATGTTCACGCCTTTTGCCTCAAGCATTCCTATAAAATTGTCAAAAAGCTCACTCTGCTTTTGGGCAACAGTTTTGTCCTCGCAGTCAGCTGTTGCATAGTGGCTGAAAAGACCTTCAAGATAAAGTCCCTTCATTCTGAAAATCTCGCACACGGCATCGGCACCTTTTTCGTCGGGAGTAAAGCCGATTCTACCCATACCTGTATCAACAGGTACATGGATTTTTACTTTAACACCCTTTTCTTCAGCCATATCTGAAAGAACCTTTGCTTCATCAACATTATATATTGTGGCAGTGATGTCATTTCCTAAAAGTGCATCATACTGCAAGGGGCTTGTATATGAAAGGATAATAACCGGTTTTTTAACCCCGTTTTCTCGCAGAGCAAGAGCGTCCTCAACTGTAGCAACCGCAAAGTAATCCACCTTGCTTTCAACATGCTTTGAAACAGGCACAAGGCCGTGACCGTAAGCATCAGCTTTTACAACAGCAAGCGTTTTCACATTTCCAGAAAGCAGCTTTTTGATTTCGTTTAAATTGTGGTCAATAGCGCTGAGATTTATTTCAGCAAAGCTTCTGTGAAACTCGGTCATCTGCATCACTCCTTTCTTTGAGTTTTATATAAATCAATCAGTTTCTTCAATAAATTCGCGAAGGACCTCATCCTGAAGCTTTTTAAGAAGCTCAGGTGCCTTGCCTCCTACCCTTTTGCCGTCAATTTCTTCTGCAGCAAGACAAAGTGACCCTGAAGAAGAAACAATAATTTCATCGGCATTCATAAGCTCATCCACTGTATAAGGCACTTCTGAAACGGGAATACCAAGCTTTTTGCAAGCCTTGATAAGATGTGCTCTTGCAATACCGGGAAGAATAAGATTATCCGTAGGCGCTGTTACAAAAGCTCCGTCTTTTATTATGTGCACATTACTGTGGGCACATTCCGTAACTCTTTCGCCACGATGAAAAACAGTTTCGTCACAGCCTGACTGCTTAGCTTTTTCCGACGCCATTACAGACGGGATAAGATTGAGAGTTTTTATATTACAGTGGAAGAAGCGAGTGTCCTCCATTGTGATAAGCTTGATTTTCTTATAGGTATCAACTATATCCTTCGGAGAAATGGTAATCCAGAGATTAGTTTTTTCATTCTCGGGAAAAGCGTGATTTCGCTTTGCTGTACCACGGGTAACCTGCCAATAAACAAAGTTTTCACCGCTGTCCATTTTATCAACCATTTCCTGAAGAATTGCTTTCATTTCATCCTTGGTTTCGGTGATATTAATATTCAGAAGAGACGCACTGTTATAGATACGGTCAATGTGCTCATCAAGGGCAAAAATTTTGTAGTTACGGCTATAGGTTGCATCGTAAACACCGTCACCAAAATAACATACTCTGTCATTCA
The DNA here is from genome assembly GCA_017425745.1 of Clostridia bacterium. GTDB lineage: Bacteria > Bacillota > Clostridia > Oscillospirales > Acutalibacteraceae > UBA6857. Next base: position 3,741 of record JAFOXT010000168.1, read on the forward strand.
TAGGAATTGACATTTCTTCAATTTCGCCGTAATTTCCGTTGTAATAACCCAGATTTTTCAAAACACCGTCCCCTTTCTTAATCAATATATAGTTTGACGCCTAAAGAAAATTATATAATTATACCTATTAAAAGTCAATGATTTTGATTCTCTTTTTTGTGAATTTTTATAAGGCAGTCCGTCACCGAATGCAAAAAGAATTCCATTACAAAAAAGTTTAATTTTTTTCAAAAAAAGTGTTGACATAAGGAGAAATATGTGGTATATTAATCAGGCAGTCGTGAGAACGACCAACAGAATATGCGAGAGTGGCGGAATCGGCAGACGCGCACGTTTGAGGGGCGTGTGGGGCAGCTCGTACGGGTTCAAGTCCCGTCTCTCGCACCAAAGCTCAGTAGCCAAAAGGCTGCTGAGTTGTTTTTTTATCTGAGTTTCAGAAAATATAATGGGACTTGAACCCTAAGAGGGTGAGAAGCGTTAATAAAACAATCCGGTGGATTGTTTTTAGCTTCGAAGTCCGAAGTCGGGTACCGAATGCGTAGCATTGGGTCGACGAGGAGTCAGGATTTGCAAAGCAAAGCCGTGTCCCGTCTCTCGCACCAAAGCTCAGTAGCCAAAAGGCTGCTGAGTTGTTTTTTTATCTTAGTTTCAGAAAATACAAAGGGACTTGAACCCTAAGAGGGTGAGAAGCGTTAATAAAACAATCCGGTGGATTGTTTTTAGCTTCGAAGTCCGAAGTCG
>JAFOXT010000169.1 GCA_017425745.1 Clostridia bacterium
ACGCCTTCTTCTGTCTTTTCCTTAAGCGCCTTTTCAACTACGGGCTTATCTGCCTTATATGTAACGCCGTACCATTTTTCCTCTGTTACAACAACTGTAACCTCAGCCTTGCCTTCCTTGATAAGGTCGTCAACTGCAAAGGGAATATAGTATTCGCACTTTGAAAGGTCGTTCTTGTTCTTTTCAAAGAATTCAGCAAAGCCCTTCTGAAGCTCCTTCATCATGTCGGCGGTAAAGCCCCAGAGATTCATTGAAACTGTTGTGCCAACAGGAATTTCTGTCCAGCTTTCGCCGTCGTCTTCAGTATACTTGATTTTATCGCCGTCTTTTACAATTTTTGTTCTTTCGTTTACACCTGTAAGTCTGTTGCCTTCTGTTTCGCAAACGCCTCTTGCTACGTGGCCGTTTTCTGTAAGAGTGTTTTCAATTTTGAAGCCTGCCATACAGAACTGATACTTATCACTTGCGGGCTTTTCTCTTGTAAGCTCGTTATAAAGCTTCTTGAAGGTATCCTTGCCGTAGAAATCATCAGCGTTGATAACTGCAAAGGGTCCGTCAACAAGATCCTTACAGGAAAGAATTGCGTGGCCTGTACCCCAGGGCTTTGTTCTGCCTTCGGGAACACTGTAGCCTTCGGGAATATTGTCAATATCCTGGTAAGCAAAGTCGATTTTGATTCTGCCGTCATATTTGTTGCCGATAATTGCCTTGAAGTCCTCTTCAATTTCGTGCTTGATTACAAAAATAACCTTTGTAAAGCCTGCTTCAATTGCATCGTAAACAGAGTAGTCAAGAATAATTTCGCCTTTGAGACCAACGGGGTCAATCTGCTTGAGTCCGCCGTATCTGCTGCCCATTCCGGCAGCCATAATTACAAGAGTTATATCTTTCATAACACTGTACTCCTTATTTTTGATTATCCATATAATACCACCATATGGGCAAAATAGCAAGGGATAAAAGAAAAAATCCGACTGTCCTTTAACAGACAGTCGGAAGTGAAGATTTTATTTTTTTGAAACTGCTCTCTGAACAGCCTTGATGATTTCCACAATGGGGATAATAAGGAAGGCAAGACCGATTGAAATGCCGTAAGCAGTAAGATCGAGGTGAGTGAAGCCGAATGCGTTTGCAAGAGCAGGAACTTCAATAATCGCTGTTGTAAGAATGAATGAGCCGACCATTGCAAGGTAAAGGAAGCCGTTGTGTGACTTTTCACCGAATACCATTTTAAGAACGGAGCCTCTCTGTGAGCGCATATTGAATGAATGGAAGATTTCGCACATTGACATTGTAAGGAATGCCATTGTCATACCCTCGTTGCTTTCGGGAATATTCATAAACTGCCAGTGGCCTGTTTCAAGGAATTCACCGATAAAGAAAGCGGTAGGAGTAAGAATTGTTACGAGAATACCCTGGTAAGCACAGTCAACACCTAAGCCGCCTGAGAAAATGCCGTCCTTGCTGTCTCTGGGCTTTCTCTTCATAATGTCGCTTTCGGGTCTTTCAAAGCCGAGAGCAAGAGCAGGGAAGCAGTCTGTAACAAGGTTGATGAAAAGAAGGTGAACGGGCTTAAGAATTGTAAAGCCGAGAAGTGATGAGGTGAAGATTGCAAGAACCTCTGAAAGGTTTGAACCGAGAAGGAACTGAATAGCCTTTCTGATGTTGTCATAGATTCTTCTGCCTTCGCTTACTGCGCCTACGATTGTTGCAAAGTTATCGTCTGCAAGAACCATATCTGCAACGTTCTTTGTAACGTCTGTACCTGTAATACCCATACCGATACCGATGTCAGCGCTCTTGATTGAGGGAGCGTCGTTTACACCGTCACCGGTCATAGCAGTAATCATACCGCGTGCCTTCCATGCGTTGACGATTCTTGTCTTGTGTTCAGGCTGAACTCTTGCGTAAACCTTGAACTGAGTAACCTTTTCTGCAAAGTCCTCATCAGAAATTTCGTTGAGCTCTGCACCTGTGATTGCGTTTGAAGCGTCGTCGATAATGCCAAGCTCCATTGCAATTGCAACAGCTGTATCCTTGTGGTCACCTGTAATCATAATAGGTGTGATACCTGCCTTGCGGCATTCAACAATTGCGTCTTTTACTTCAGGACGGACAGGGTCAATCATACCTGTAAGACCAACAAAGATAAGGTCGCTTTCAAGAGCTTCCGGTGAATAGTCTGAGGGCGCTGAATCGTATTTTCTCATAGCAACTGCAAGAACACGGAGAGCCTTATCAGCCATTCTCTTGTTATCCTTGAGTGTAAGCTCCTTAAGCTCGTTGCTGAAGGGAACAATCTGACCGTTCCAGAGAGTGTGAGTACACTTGCCGAGGATTACGTCGGGTGCACCCTTTGTATACTGAACAATGCCATCAGCAGTTTCGTGAACTGTTGACATCATCTTTCTGCCTGAATCAAAGGGAGCTTCACCGATTCTGGGATTAGCTTTAACAAGGTCGTTTTTATTGAGTGAAAGCTTGTTTGCATAAGCTACAAGAGCTGCCTCTGTGGGCTCACCTGTAACCTCGCCCTTTTCGTCAATACTTGCGTCACAGCAAAGAGCCATTGCTGTAGCAACAAGATTTTCGTTGTCACCGAAGTGGTCAACAACTGTCATCTTGTTCTGAGTGAGAGTACCTGTCTTGTCTGAGCAGATAATCTGAGCGCAGCCGAGAGTTTCAACTGCTGTGAGCTTTCTGATGATTGCGTTTTTCTTGGACATATTTGTAACACCGATTGAAAGAACAACGGTTACAACTGCTGCAAGACCTTCGGGAATAGCAGCAACAGCAAGAGAAACTGATGTCATAAATGAATCAAGCACAAGGTGGAAATCTACACCTGAGCCGGTAAGCATAGCCTTGATAATCTGGAAGCCGAAAATGAAAATACAGATTCCGAGAACAAGACCGGTGAGGATTTTTGAAAGCTGATTGAGCTTTTTCTGAAGGGGAGTTTCGTTGTCCTCTGCCTTAGCGAGAGCGTCAGCGATTTTACCCATTTCAGTGTCCATACCTGTTGCAACAACAACAGCCTGACCGCGGCCGTAAACAACTGTTGAGCCCATGTAGGCCATGTTCTTTCTGTCGCCGAGAGCAACCTCGTTCTTTTCACCACCGTTGAGAAGCTTGATAATCTTGTCAACGGGAACGGATTCACCGGTAAGAGCAGCTTCTTCGATTTTCATGCTTGCGCTTTCGAAGATACGGCAGTCTGCGGGAACAGCGTCGCCTGCTTCAAGAAGAACAACATCACCGATTACAAGGTCTTCACTTTTTACAGAAACAAGCTTTCCGTCACGGATAACCTTTGAGGTGGCTGCTGACATTTCCTGAAGTGCTTCAATTGCAGCTTCAGCCTTGCTTTCCTGAACAACGCCGAGAACTGCGTTGATAATAACAACAGCAAGGATAATGAGTGTGTCTGTGGGGAAGAAGGCTTCACCGGCTGCTGATGCTTCAAAGTATTCAGTAACAGCTGAAATAACTGCAGCAATAATAAGAATAATGATCATAGGATCCTTGAGCTGATCCATAAATCTTGCAAAGATTGACTTTTTCTTGCCCTCTGCAAGCTTATTCTTACCGTTTGCTTCAAGTCTTTTCTGAGCTTCAGCTTCGGTAATGCCGTTTTCGCCTGACTTAATATCAGCGAAAACTTCTTCCACTGTGTGTAAATAGTGTTTCATAATTAGGCTTCCTTTCTTGTTTTATTATTAGCTTATTTATTTGATAATATAAAAAACCTTTAACAGAGATGAAGCTCTGTTAAAGGTCTTGCTACCTGTCAAGGCCCGTAAACCAGCCATAAGGCGGTTGTTGATTTACGGCTATGAGCTACTCCCCTTTAAGGAAAGTGTCTTTGCTTTTTTTAGAATATCACAATTGGTAAAAATTGTCAACAATCTGCAGTAATTTTTTCTTTCTCAGTTGTCTTTACCTTTTTAATATTCTTTAAAAGGCTTATGTGGAGCCATACTGCAGAAATTACGGTTGTAAGAAAAGCAAGAAGAACATCATATACTGTGTCGAAAAGATAGTAGAGCATTCTGTTTTCAAGACCACGTCCGAAAAGCTTGAAGAAAAATGAATTATCTCCCGGTACCCAGTAAAAGCCCTGATTTGCTGAGCCGAAAAGGAAGTCACCGATAAATTCAAATACCTCCCAGAAGGGGATGATGAAGCAGGAAAGACAGAAGGCGTAAATTACTGAAAGTAAAACATCTTTTTTGTTCTGAGGTGTTCTGAAGGTTTTGATTGCGTAGTAGCCTGCCGCAACTGCAATGGGGCCTGAAATAAAGTGCAGGAAAAGGTCAAAACGGGGAAGATTGTTATAAACAAAAATGTAATTGCCCATATATGAGCCCGTAAAGACTATAAGGCATATCCAGGATTGAAGACGGTAGTTGATTTTTCCGAAAAGAGACTCCTTCGGGAAAACAAGGTGCAGAAGTGTAATTGCAAAGGTTGCAAGAAGATTCGCAATTATAAGAATTCGTTCAGCGTTGTCTTCTATTGTAATTGCGGCATATATCATGGCACTTCTTGTGCACCACCAGGTAATCATATCAACAACGTTTGTGTCTGCTTTTATTGCTTCAATTTCAACCCAGATTTTGTTGTAAATTCTTTCGGGGACAGCTTTGAAAGAAAGCTTCTGCTTTTCTTTCTTTGCAAACAGCACTTTGTTCTTAACTCTAAGGAAAATATAGAGAGCAACAGTTGTAATAGCTGACGAGATAAGAGAAATAAGCATATCCTCATCAGTGTCAAAAAGAGGTCTTTGCTGGGGAATGTTACTGCCCACACCCAGAAGGCGGAAGAACCAATGGTCATCACCAATCTGTTCGGCGTGAACATAGTTTGTGCCGAAAAGGTAGTCTGAGAAAAACTCAAGCATCTCGCGGAAAAAGATAAGTGTACCGCTCA
>JAFOXT010000170.1 GCA_017425745.1 Clostridia bacterium
CTTATAAAAATACCCTTCGGCGGACTTACCTCAAATATGCTTCGTACCATTGCCGTTTTACTTATGCTCAGCGACCACATCTGGGCAACAGCTATGAGCTTCGGTGACTGGATGACTTATATCGGCAGAATGGCTTTTCCGATTTTTGCTTTTCAGATTGCTGAAGGCTTTGTACACACAAAAAGCTTCAAAAAGTACGCTCTGCGACTTCTCGGCTTTGCAATTGTAACTGAAATTCCCTTTAACTTTTTTTACAGCAGCCGTTTCTTCAATCCCTATCATCAGAATGTACTCTTCACCTTGCTTTTAGGTCTTCTTGCAATCAAGGTGATTGACGGCATCAAAAAGGACAGAAGCGGTAAAAACATTGCTCTTTCGGTGCTTTATCTCTTACTTATCCTTTTAGCTTCCGTTATCGGCTTTGTGGATTACGGTTATCTTGGTATGCTTACCGTTGTAATGTTCTATCTTATGAGAGATTTTCCCTTTGCTTGGCTCGGTCAGCTTGTGGGTATGATTCTTCTCAACATAACCTTTTTCGAAGGTCTTGTTTTCCCAGTTGAAATTCTCGGAAAAACCTTTGAAATCCCCTCACAGGGCTTTGCAGTATTCGCCCTTATTCCTATCTGGCTTTACGGCGGCAGAAAAGGCAAATCAAGCAAGGCTTTACAGTACGGCTTCTATGCATTCTATCCCGTACACATGATTGTGCTTTATCTTATTAAATATTTTGCATAAAATAACAGAAAGAGAGAGCAAAAAAATGAAGGTATTTATGATTGGCGGCACAGGTCTTCTTGGCTGTGAGGCTGCAAGAATTTTTATTGAAAAAGGTCACGAGGTAACAAGCGTTGCTCTTCCTCCACTTCCCGAAGGCGCACCAATTCCCAAGGAAATGAAGCTTCAGATGTGCAACATCTATGAAAAAACAGACGATGAAATCCGTGAGCTTCTTAAGGGTCACGACTGCTTGGTTTTCGCCGCAGGCATTGACGAAAGAGTTGAATATCCTGCTCCCGTTTATGATGCATACTACAAATATAACATTGCACCCCTTAAGAGAATTCTTCCTCTTTGCAAAGAGGTTGGAATGAAAAGTGCAGTAATTCTCGGCTCATACTTTGCTTACCTTGCAAAAGAAAGACCTGATATGAAGCTTTATGACAAGCATCCCTATATCAGAAGCCGTGTTGACCAGGAAAAGGTTGCTTTTTCTTACGCTGACGAAAGCTTTGATGTTGCTGTGCTTGAGCTTCCCTATATTTTCGGCACACAGCCCGGCAGAAAGCCCGTTTGGGTAATTCTTATTGAACAGCTTAAGAGAATGGACTCTCTTCCCTTTACAATGTATCCCGGCGGCGGTACAGCAATGCTTACTGTACGTCAGGTTGGCGAAGTAATTGTAGGTGCAGCAGAAAAATCAAAGGGTGCAACCGCATGGCCTATCAGTATGTATAATCTTAGCTGGAAGGAATTCCTTAAAATCGTTTACGCCGCAAGAGGTATGGGTGAAAACAGAAAAATTATCAGCGTACCTGCGTGGATGATGCGAATGGGTCTTGGCTCAACCAAAAAAGAGTATGCCGCAAAGGGAATTGAAAGCGGTCTTGATGTAGACGGACTTGCAGACATTATGAATGTAAATCTCTTCATTCCCGACAAATATTCAAAAGAGCTCGGCGCAACCGAGGATAATATAAGAGAAGCTATTTTTGATTCAATCAAGGTTTCTCAGGCAGCCTATGACGGCAAAGTAAAGCTTCTTGAAATGAAAAGTGAATAACAAAAC